>JBOIGK010000262.1:0-11958 GCA_050742695.1 Advenella sp.
AAATAATGACGCGCCAATAGCAATGCCGATAATGCTGGCCGGATTCATAAGTTGCATAAGAAATAGTCCTTGTTATAAAAATAGATGTGACGGCATATTATCTCTATTTTGCGTGTTGTGCATTATCTTATCGCCAGCGCGCACGGTGTGTTGTGCGCATGCGGCGGGACGCATGGCTTCAGATGTCGGCGATTTAGCAATGACATTTGTCTGGATATTCATCGGGTGGCCGCGCAGAATCAGATTGTGGTCGAATAAATACCATTGCCAGAACGTTGCCGAATGCCCGGTTCGAAGCTCGAAGGAGAATCGGACAGCGATCAATATCAACGGCGCGCCTGCACATTGTCAACCCACTTTTGTATGCCGATCGGGGAGCGGAAGTCATCGATCGATCTGGCTGGTATATCTGGATAGATAGCATTCCACATTCGCGCCATGGCGCGACCCGGCCCGATCTCAAGCACGGCATCCGGTTGCAGTTCACGGACGGCCTGCAGGCACGCTACCCAATCCATGGCATGGCTTATCTGCTCAGCCAGCGCATCCAGCGCCTGCGCCGCCAGCATGGCTGCGCGACCGTCCATGGCGCTCAGCACTTTGAATGTCAGGGGCGCCTTATTGCTATAGGGCGCCAGGTGACGAGCGAATGCCGGTGTCGCGGATTGCAGCAGCGCGGTATGCGAAGGCGTCTGAACAGACAGCCTGACAACGCGCATGGCGCCTTGCTCGTGGGCCAATCGCCCGGCATGCTGCAAGTCTTGCTCGAAACCACCAATAACATAGTGCTGCTCTGGATTGATGATGGCCAGATGCGTATTGCTGCTAGTGGTAATCTTTTCGATATCTTTAAGGGGCAAGCCCATGATGGCCATCAGGCCGGCCGGTGTCTGTATGCAGTCGTCCATAATGGCAGCACGTTGTGCTGCCAGAGTCATTCCCTGCTGCATGTCGAAGGCGCCGGCTGCGCTGCAAGCGGCCAACTCCCCCAGGGAATATCCCGCTGCGCAAATCGGCCGCGGCAGCAACGGTTGCAGTTCGTGCCACCATTGCACTTGAAATGTAAAGATAAATGGCTGGGCAATCCTGTTTTGTGCAAGTGTCTCGCAATCGACTGCAGTGTTCTGCCAGAGATCTGGCAGTTGTCTTGACAATTGTGCCGCCGTTTCTGGCGACACCATCGTTTGCAGTGTTTGAAAATGTTCAGCAGATTGTTGTCCCTGGCCGCTGAACACGATGGCCAGGCGCATCAGAGTGACTCCAGAAACAGGACGACTCCTAACAAGTCTGCAGATCCGCCAGGACTTAGCCGACGAGTCACAAACCTGGCATGCAATGCCTGGGCCTGATTTTGCCAGTCCGGAGCGTACACGCCACCCCGGGCAAGAAATGTTGTTGCGGCTTTGCGGGCGAAATCCAGGCCTTGGCGACCGCCTCGCCACAGCAGATTAGTGTCTTCAAGTTCGGCCATCAGTGTAAAGAAACACTGGACTGCTGCCTGTTGCGGGCAATGTGTTTGCGCAAGCGCTGCACGATAGGCCGGCAAGCCGATGCTGATGGCAGAGGGAAAGCCCGCGGCAGCCTCTGCGCGCGCGCCCCCACTGCCGTAACGGCGTTGAACGACAGCACCGTGACTATCGTTGCCGGTTTTTGCCGTGGCCACGATGGCGGGCCCCCACAGATCGGCAACGCGCCGGCTGACCGATTTGGCCGAGCACGAACCGGCAAGTGCAATGTCAACACCAGCGGCGGCACACAGCAACCCCAAATTGAAAATTGCCCCGCGGTGAGTGTTGATACCATTGGTAGCCTGCAGCATGCGCTGCTCTGCATCCACGCCGCAACATTGCAACTGTGCATAAGTGGGCGTTTGCATGCCCAGGCGAGATATCGCCGGGAAGTACCCTCGCAGCGCCTGAAGACTTCGCACAAAGGTACTGAAATCCATGTCAGCATGGCTGCCACTGTCCATGGGGTTGACCAGGCCCGGTTTAGGCGCAAGTGCGACCTCCCGGTACAGCGCGCCGATTGCCAGCCGACCAATTTTTTCCGGTGTCAATGTTGCACGGGACGCATAATCAATGCTTTGCTCTGGCTTGATGGATTCAGCAAACATGGTCGTATTCCTTTAAACGCGATAGCAGTTCAGTCGGGCACAGCAATGCCACGCTGGTATTTTCTTTGGCGATAACCCTCATCGTCGGTTGCGTCGGTTGAGACAAGGCCTGGGCAAGCTCCTTCCAGTTGACAGCCGGGCCATCGCCAAAGCGTATTTCGCCGTCCAGCGAGCAGGGCAGTGCCTGCTGGGCTTGCTGCAAGGCTTCAATACAGGGAGCAAGCTGAGGCGCATGGGCAATATCGCAGACAAGATCAATGTCAGACTGGCTGTGTCGATATGTGGTTCCGCTTAGCATTTCCCATGCAAGCGATCCGTACACACTGACCGCGATATCATGCGATTCACATTGCTGCAGCAGGCGTTTCAATGGTGCCGCAACGGCAGCAGTGCATGTATTTACGCAATGGGCAAGCGTGAGCGGGGACGCGATTACCCGGATTACATCGGGTTTGACCGATAGGCTTATTCGTCTTGGCTCTGCACCCGGTGGCAATGTCAGTCCCAACAGAACTTGGGCACAGGCCCCCGCAGATTGCCGGGCCACCACCAGCGGCCGCTGCGCATGCAGCCAGCACTGCAGGGCCTGGTGAGCAGTTGGGCTCTGCATTGGGCTGAGCAACCGGTAATCTGCGGCCGGGTACAGATAGGCAAGGTCATGGCGACGCATGATTTATTTCCTAGGCTGCCAGGATCTGATCGACAATGCTGGCCGCCTGTACCCGCCCGGTTCTGTCCTGGCCTGTCTGCATACGAAGGTCTGGACCGGCTTGCCCTTTTAATAGTCCGGCAAGCGCAGCTTCGAGCAATGGGGCCGAGGGTGCCGGCCATATATCTTCTATTGCGCCCATGCGCTGGTAATTTTCAGCACCCGGTGCAAAGGTGGGAGCGCTGGCTGACAGTTGCACCAGTTTTGCATGATCTATCTTGGTCACGCGCGCCATGGCTTTCAAATCCATGACCCGAACTTGCGAGCTGGCCAGTGCATAGGCGCGATCGGCCATGAGTCCGAAAGACAAGTAGCCGCCGCTGACTGCCTCTCCGGTGACCAGGCTCAGGCTGACATGGCCAAGGCGTCGGGCCAGGTCGACGCAGGCTGCCAGATGCGCCAGGCTCCCATTGAGGCAAAGCAGCTCTTGGGCCCGCGAGAGCGCCTGACCCTGGGTATCGACAAGAAATACCAGCGGCCGGAGCGGATGCGCCTGGATCGTAGTCAATATCTGCTGGGCCAGATACAGTGCAATCTCGTGGTCGATGGCGGCAGCATCCGTCGTTCCCAGTACGGCAACGTCGCCAGCGGCAGTGCTTGCGGTTCCCGCCAATTGATGCCCGTCGATTCGAACTTGATGTCCGGCCGGAAACAGGGTGTCCAGAATGGTTGTCAGGTTCATGTGTAAAGTTCCTTGTGCAGTTGGGTCAGGTCCGCACAGTTCATCATGGGAATGTCGGCGGGAGTCTGGATGCCCAGTGCCTGCCACACTTGCAGCCCATCGCGCATATTTTTGAAATTGTCCATTCGAGCCAGCAGGCGCGACTGGTTCTGTTTCTGCGTAGCCAGATCAGGTGACGCAAATTGATTATCTGCAAGCAACTGCCTGGCAGCATCCCGGAATGCAAACGGATCGTCTTCTACCAGAGCGGTGCAATCGTTCATCAGATAACGGTGCTTGCCGCCAGTCACGCGCCACACCAGCGCCCGATCACGGGAGTCGAACTCCTCGACACCGGCCACGGTTTCGATGACTTCGGGTCCGGACAGGGCAAGACGGCCTTCTTCGGACATGACGATTGCGGAACAAAGGCAGGTCACAATGCCCATGCCACCGAACGCGCCGCAACTGCCTCCCACCAGCGCCACTACCGGGATGCCAGCGGCACGCGTGTCCAGTATGGCGCGCATGATTTCGGAAATGGCGATCAATCCGGCATTGGCTTCATGTAACCGCACGCCACCGGAGTCGACCAGAAACAGGACCGCAGCGGGTTTGTCGCGCATGGCGCGGCGTAAAAGGCCGACAATTTTGGCTCCATGGATCTCACCAACAGACCCGCCCATGAACTGGCCTTCCTGGGAGATAATGAATACCGGTTTTTCATCCAGGGCGCCTTCGCCAATGACCACCCCATCATCAAAGGCGCCGGGAATATCCAGTGCTGCCAGATGCGTGCTTGGCGAGCTCTCTGCCGGCGGCATCAGTTCCCGGAAACTGCCTTCATCCAGTATCCAGGAAAGACGTTGTCGGGCGGTGGCTTCAAAGTAACTATGGCGTAACGGGCGCGCTGAGCTATTTTCCATGGTCATCGCAAACCTCCTGCATATTGACTGATTGCCTGGCCAAGCCTGAGCGTGACCACGGCAGGTGTTGCGCCCATATCGTTAATGGCGATGTGCGTGCCACCCACGGCATGATGAGATATGAACTCTGCCAGAACGGCCTGCCAGATATCCCCGAATCCACGGGCAGAGGTCTTTATCTCTATTGTGCAGGACGTCGCCGTATCTGCGGGCCGGACCAGGACTTCAAGGTTGCCCGAGCCAACCACGCCGCAAAGCACGGCGTCATTTGCGGGTTTGATAGTGGGTGTTGAAAAATGATATTCAAGTTTTTCCATGGAGATCACCAATTGCGGAATCGGGAAGGGGGCGCGTAAAGATCGCCAGACCATCTGACGAGATCTTTGACTGAGCGGGCCGCCAGCAGATCCCGGGTTGCCAGACGTGGATCAATGTCCAGATCTTCGGGACGGCGTACCACGCCACGATCGCGCAGATTTTCGACCATGCGCCTATCGCGCGCCATGCCTACCGGTGTAAAGCCGGCGACGCCGCGAATGGCCTGGGCGCGTTCCTCGGCGCTGCGACATAAAAGCAGATTGGCTATGCCTTCTTCGGTCACGATATGGGTGACATCGTCGCCGTAAATCATGATGGGAGGCAACTGGGCATCCATGGTCGCTTTTAACTGCCAGGCATCCAGTTCTTCTACAAATACCGGGGTCATATGCTCTCGAAACGTTTCTACCGTCTGCACAACCAGCTTGCGCCCGCGTATGGCGTCGGGTCCGGCTGCTTCTCTGCCCGCCTTGAGCCAGGCGGCAGAGGCATGGCGCCGGCCATGCGGATCTGAGCCCATATTGGGTGCGCCGCCAAAGCCCGTAATGCGTCCGGTTGTTGCGGTTGAACTATTGCCGGCCAGATCGATTTGCAATGTTGAACCGATGAACATATCGCAGGCATACAGGCCGGCCGTCTGGCTGAAAGCGCGATTCGAGCGCATGCTGCCGTCCCTGCCGGTGAAGAACACATCAGGGCGAGCGGCAATGTAGTTTTCCATGCCAACTTCCGAGCCGAAGCTATGGATGGATTGCACGCAACCGGATTCAATGGCGGGAATCAGGGTGGGGTGGGGATTCAGGGCCCAGTGGGTGCAAATTTTTCCTTTCAGGCCAAGTTCGGTTGCGTAAGTGGGTAGCAGCAATTCAATTGCGGCGGTATCAAAGCCGATTCCATGATTGAGGCGTTGTACGCCATACTCGGCGTAAATGCCTTTGATGGACATCATGGCCATCAGGATCTGCACTTCTGTAATCTGAGCCGGATCGCGGGTGAACAAGGGTTCAATATAATTGGGACGCGGTGCTACTACGGTAAAGTCGACCCAGTCCGCCGGAATATCGACCCGTGGCAGGGTATCTACTCGTTCATTGACCTGTGCGATCACGATCCCGCTGCGAAACGCCGTGGCCTCTACAATGGCTGGTGTATCTTCGGTATTCGGACCGGTATACAGGTTACCGGCCGCGTCTGCCGCCTGCGCCGCAATCAGGCAGACATTGGGAGTCAGATCGGTGAAGTAGCGACCGAACAGTTCCAGATAAGTATGGATGGCGCCGATCTCGATCTGTTTGTCCTGCACCAGTCGCGCCAGGCGAGCCCCTTGCGGACCTGAAAATGAAAAATCCAGTCGGCTGGCAATGCCTTTTTCGAACAAATCCAAATGACTGGGCAGGGCGAGTACGGACTGAACCATGTGCAGATGATGCAATTGTTGCGGATCGCAAGCGGCCAGCGAGTCGGCAAGAAAATCGGCCTGCTTCTGGTTATTGCCTTCCAGGCACACGCGATCGCCTGGTTCAATAACCGTCTGCAGCAGTTGGGTGATCTGCTCTTGCGTGATCTGAGGGGCCAGTCCCAGATTGGCTGCGCGCTCCAGGCGTCGCTGCCGTCCGCGTTTTCGTGTATCCCAGACTTTAGAGGTACCAGTATGATTCATAGGATATTCCTGTTGCTTAAATTAACCGAATAACGCTCTTGTTGCGAGAAACAGAACAGAGGGCCCCATCAGGCAGCCCAGACCGGTATAAAAGGTTGCCGTCAGCGCGCCATAAGGTACCAGTCGCGGATCTGTCGCCGCCAGACCTGCTGCAACGCCGCTTGTCGTTCCTGCCATGCCGCCAAAGACCATCGCCGAACGCGGATTATCCAGACGCATGAAGCGAGCCGTGGCAGGGGTAAAGACCATGACAAGAATTGCCTTGATCAGGCCGACGCCGATGGACAGGGCAATGACGTCTGAACTGGCGCCGATTGCCGCGCCGGTAACCGGACCCACAATGTAAGTCATGGCACCGGCACCGATGGTTGCCATGGATACTGGGTCTCGGTACCCGAATGCATAGGCGACACTGGCGCCCACAACGAACGGGAGCACGATACCCAGCATCAGGGAAACCATACCGATGAGTCCCGCCTTTTTAACTTCCTCTACCTGTACGTCAAATGCCGTCGCGACGATGGCGAAATCACGCAACATGGCGCCGCCCATCAGCCCTATCCCGGCAAACAGCTTGATGTCAGCCAGCCCTTTGGTGCCGCCCGTTTCCATTCCGCCCCAGTAGGCAAGAATCAAACCGATCACAATTGCAATGGCCGAACCATGTACGCGCCCGTTGGTCAGTCGTCTTGACAGATGGCCTGATATCCATATGATCAGACCGACGAAAGCGAAGGCGGCGATCAGATTGTTCTGCATAATCGCTTGTTTCAACATATCCATAGTCATGTCTCCCTTCAGGCCCGCTCTGCAGCGAGGCTGGCTTGCCAGGCAGCGCCGGCATCTTCAGGACCGCGGCGGTTGATCGCCGCGATAACGCATACAGTAAGCACCACCGTCAGGATGGCGCCCAGTACGGCGACCGGGCCGCCCTTGAGTGCGGCTACAACATTTTGTTGTGAAGCCATTGCAATGACGATCGGAATATACATGGCCGACCAGAACCCTACGCCAGCCAGTGTTGTGGCGGGCATGAGTCCTTTCTTGTGAAGATAGGTGCGGGATGCGATCAGCAGCATCATGGAGATGCCGACGCCGCCCACGTTGGCCTTGACCCCGATCAGCATGCCCAGCAGGTCGCCGATGTAGACGCCCAGTAAATGACATGCAGCCAGTATGGCTGTACCGTAAATAATCATGGTGTTGTCTCCGGATGTTTTTTATGATGCGTAGTTAAGTGTTCCTGGTGCCGAAATGGAATCGGTCTGCATAAAAAGCGTTGCGCACGCTGCCAAGACTCCTTTTGGTAAGACAGACAATAGACAGGGGCGGCGGGCTTTTCAATCAACCTGCATGTACAATCGTTTAACCTGAGGTTAAATATTTTTCTGCGCTGGGGTGCTTTTCTATAGTCAATGGCCAGGGTGTTTGGCCTGACTTATCGTTTACCCTAGCCATCATGAAAGATCCTGTGAGTTAAACCCATGGCCATTGATGAATCCATTACCCTGAAAAAACTGGAAGTCTTTCTGGCATTCATGGAGCGCAACAGCCTTGCCCGGGTCGCAGAGGACCTGGGCCAGAGCGTTGTCAGCGTCCACCGCGCCCTGCATTCGCTGGAGCAGGCCATTGGCTGCCCACTGTTTAAGCTGGAAGGAAGGAACCTGGTCCCGCAGGATACGGCACGACGACTCGCCGAATCTGCCCGCAGGGCAGTGGCCGAGTGCGAAGAGGGCATCCGCGCGGTGCGGGACATGGCCGGAATTAATGCCTCCCGGCTCAGGCTGGGAGCCATCTATTCCCTTACGCTGCACTGCATTCCGCACCTGATTGTCGGAACCAAGTTGCGCAAGGACGGGCTCAATATAGAGCTGACGCTGGGCTCCAATGACGAACTGTTGCAAAAGCTGCAAGACGGCAGGCTCGATGCCATTGTCATCGGGGTGCATGACGGTATCGCCAGCAAGCGCCTGATGACGGTGCCATTATTTTCCGACGAAATGTTTTTGGCCGTGCCATTGGATTCGCCCTATGCGAGTCGTACCCAGGTCGATTTGCAGGAGCTGGCCCACGAGAATTTTGTGACCCTGGCCGACGGGTTCATAACATCATTCAGTTTTAACCGGATGATGGAGCATGCGGGTATTTCACCTGTGATAGGGATGCATGTGGGCGATATCTTTTCGCTGATCAACCTGGTCAGCAACGGCATGGGAATCAGTTTGCTGCCCGGGCGAATTGCATCCTTCACTCCGCGTATCAAATTGATTCCACTGAGTCCTGATCATACCTATTCCCAACACATTGCACTGCTGTTTCTGGATAGTCGGGAACAGGATCGCAATTTACTGGCTCTGGCCGCAGAAGGTCGCACCTACAGTCGCCGGCTGTTGCAAGGGGGAGATTTCCCCATGCTGGGAGAGGTGGAGTGAGCTGGCAGAGCAGTGTATAGGGCGTACTCAGATCAGGCGGCGATAGGAGGACGTACGTTCCAGAGACAGGGCGCCAGTTGCGCCTGATCAATAAGGGACAAGGCGCTGTATGCTATCACCGTCTCCGAGGAGCATGATGCTCCGTTGATCTTTTGTTTTTGCAGGCCAGCCGTATGCACAATACGAACGCATATCGGTCTGAGTACCTTGGGTTGTGACACTTGCCCAGTTACCGCTGTTTCCAGGCGCGTTTTCTCGTGTGCATGTCAACCAATGCACATGCCTGCCTTGTTTTGGTGCGACAACCTCATTCTGTAAGCCGCGACAAGCGTGCCACACAGCGCAGACTGTACGCATCTGATGTTGGCACGCCTTTTGCTTGAGAGCTCTGGTAACTCTCAAGGACACGCCATGATCCCATCTTTCTCCAAGAACACGTTATCCACGGCCATGACACTGGCTGTATTTTGTAGTGCCTGTGCCATTCCTCTGGCTGCCAACGCAGAATCGGTGCTGACCATTGCCATGACCGCTGCTGATATTCCCCGGACTTCGGGGCAGCCTGACCAGGGATTCGAGGGCAATCGTTTTACCGGCATCCCCATGTACGATGCACTCGTCGGATGGGATCTGTCATCAGATAAAGGCGCAACGCCCCTGACGCCGGGGCTGGCTACAAGCTGGATCGTAGACGAGACGGACAAGACCAAATGGATTTTCAAGCTGCGTCCAGATGTCAGGTTCCATGATGGATCACCGTTTAATGCCGAGGCGGTGGTCTGGAACGTCGGCAAAGTGCTGGACAAGTCTGCTGCCCAATATGATCCGGCCCAAGTCGGCGCTACTGTGTCAAGAATGCCCACGCTCAAGGCCGTCAAAGCAATTGATGCTATGACGGTTGAAATAACAACGACAGAACCCGACGCCTTCCTGCCTTATAACCTGACAAACCTGTTCATGGCTTCGCCTGTGCAATGGCAAAAGAAATTCGATGCAATACCGGAGTCGGTGAAGGATCCGCTGGAGCGATCAAAACAAGCCTGGAATGCATTCGCAAGTGAAGCGTCTGGTACCGGCCCGTTCAAGCTATCCCGGCTGGTGCCGCGATCCAGGCTTGAAATAGTCAAAAATGATCATTACTGGAATCCTGCGCGCGTACCCAAGCTGGATAAGGTTGTGCTGATTCCCATGCCGGAAGCCAGTGCCAGGACCGCTGCGCTCATGTCGGGACAGGTGGACTGGATAGAGGCGCCGGCACCTGATGCGCTCGAGCCTATCAAGGCACGTGGCAATACCATCTATACAAATGTACAACCGCATATTTGGCCGTGGCAGTTTTCCCTGGCCGAGGGCTCGCCCTGGGCTGATAAGCGGGTGCGGCAGGCAGCCAATCTTTGCGTAGATCGAGAGGGCATGAAAGGCATGCTGGGCGGCCTGATGGCGCCGGCGCAGGGCGTTGTGGCCAAATCCAGCCCCTGGTGGGGCACACCGACATTCGATATCAAATATGATCCGGACGCTTCGCGCAAGCTGATGCAACAGGCCGGTTTCTCGGAGAGCAAGCCGGTCAAGGTCAAAGTGCAGATTTCCGCGTCGGGTTCAGGTCAGATGCAACCGCTGCCGATGAATGAGTACATACAGCAGAATCTGAAAGAGTGCTTTTTCGATGTTCAGTTCGATGTTGTTGAATGGAATACCCTGTTTAACAGCTGGCGCCTGGGCGCCAAGGACGCCAGCGCACATGGGGCACAGGCGACCAACGTTAGTGCGGCAACCATGGATCCGTTCTTTGCCATGGTGCGTTTTGTCAGCAGCAAAGCGTTGCCGCCCGTATCGAATAACTGGGGCTATGTAATTGACGACACGTTCGATGACTATATTCGGCAGGCGCGCACCAGTTTTGATCCGGCACAGCGCGATGTTGCACTGGCCAAGTTGCATACCAGGATGGTAGACGAAGCCGTGTTTCTTTACGTGGCGCATGATGTCGGCCCCAGAGCAATTTCCAACAAGGTAAAGGGCGTGGTCCAGCCACAAAGCTGGTTCATTGATATTGCGACGATGTCCAAGGAGTGATTTGGCCGACCACGGCGGTGGTTGGCATCTCCCCGTATTCCCATTTTTTGGAGCCCGATGATTATGATGTATTTTCTGAGACGGCTCGTGTATTCGTTGCCTGTATTGCTGGGAGTGGCATTCCTGTGCTTCTCCCTGATTCATATCGCTCCCGGCGACCCACTGATTTCCGTCATGCCTCCCGACGCCTCTGAAGCCCTGCGCAGCCAGATGATGAGCATCTACGGGTTTGATCAACCATTCCTGATTCAGTTCTGGAACTGGTTGTGGCGGGCTTTGCATGGTGACCTGGGCATGTCCATTGCGACCAGTCGCCCCGTGGCCGCAGAGGTTATCGCGGCGGTGGGCAATTCGTTGCGATTGGCCGTGATCGCCGTGCTGATCGGTTTTTCGCTGGGGGTCGTGTTCGGCATGATTTCCGGTTATGCCAGAAATTCCATATGGGATCGGCTGGCATCTTTGAGCTCTATATTCGGCGTCAGTATTCCGCATTATTGGCTGGGCATGGTGCTGGTCATTGTGTTTTCGGTGTACCTGAACTGGTTCCCCGCGACGGGTTCGGCTGCGGGCGATGGCACTGGCTGGCGCTGGGACTGGGATCACGTGCAATACATGATCCTGCCTGCAATCACGATGTCAGTGATTCCCATGGGGATTGTGGCTCGTACCATCCGTGCCCTTGTCAGCGATATTCTGTCGCGAGAGTTTATGGTCGGGCTGCAGGCGCGAGGTCTGGGCCGCGGCCGAATGTTCATGCATCTGGTCAAGAACGTGGCGCCAACGGCCCTGTCGGTGATGGGGCTGCAATTGGGCTATCTGCTGGGCGGCTCGATCCTGATCGAAACCGTTTTCTCGTGGCCCGGCGCCGGATTTCTGCTCAATTCAGCCGTGTTTCAGCGAGACTTTCCCCTGCTGCAAGGCACGATCCTGATCATGGCGATTTTTTTCGTGCTGCTCAATCTGCTGGTCGACACCGTTCAGACCTGGCTTGATCCCCGTATTCAAAGGTAACACAATGACCGATTATTCCCTTAACCGGAACGCAGATTTGCTGCTCGTG
>JBOIGK010000263.1:0-5205 GCA_050742695.1 Advenella sp.
GTCAGGCAGTGAGTCTGTTGATGGCGGCACTGCAGCCCAGCAAAATACTCCTGCTGGACGAACATACTGCTGCACTCGATCCTCGGACAGCCCAATTTGTCCTGGATCTCACAGAAAAGATCGTGACTGAACAGAAACTTACTACTATGATGGTCACGCATAGTATGAAGCAGGCACTGGAGATCGGCGAACGAACGATTATGCTCCATCAGGGGCAGGTCGTTCTTGATGTGGCCGGCGAGCAGCGCCGAGACATGACGGTCAGCGATCTGCTACAAATGTTCGAAAAGGTCAGGGGAGAGCAGATCACCGATGATGCCCTGTTGCTCGATTGACACTGCGCGGGCCTTAAACGGCAGATTTTGACCCTACCTGGCGGGCGGATAGCGACAAAACGGACACAGGCGTGTTATTTTTATTGCAACTTTGTCAGCCAGTGGTTGCGCTGGTCGATTTGCCAGGTGCCATGCCAGTGGTAGTATAGCCTGGTCATGCGGCATCCGCACTGCTGATGCGATGGCCTGAGTTAGCCGCTGTGCTGGTGCGGAACCTCCACAGCCGTGTTTTTGTCATTATGCGGCAGATCCGATGCATTGCGCGGATTAGTCGTTCTTTAATCCATTTTCTCCGATGAGTGTGCTCACAACATTCACGAGAATCTGATAAAAACCCTAAAACTTAAGGGTTTATACTAAATAGTATTTGCTTAGGCAATTATTTTCTGGTTATAATCTTTTCTTCAATACCGTTCAATTTGCTATCCGTCAGGATCAGCCCTCGCTCTCAAGGTTTCCAGCCCAATGACAAACAGACTCTTTTTACACAAGCGCTATGTTGCAACAGTTTTGCTGTCGTGCCTGGTTGCGCTAAGCGGTTGCGGTAAGGAAGATCAGCAAGCAGGCGCGCAAGGCGGCCCGCCGCCGACACCTGTCAGCACAATCAAAGTGACCGAGACACCCACCACTATCTTTACCACGCTGCCTGGCCGGGTCAATGCCGTGCGCGATGCGCAGGTACGCGCCAGGGTTAACGGTATCGTGCAAAAAATTGAATTTGAGCAGGGTCGCGAGGTGAAAAAAGGGCAGGTGCTCTTCCGGATTGATCCGGCGACCTACCAGGCACAATATGCACAGGCCGAAGCGGCCTTGAATCAAGCCAAGGCGACGGCAGGCAGTGCCCGGCAACTGGCCAATCGCTATAGCACCCTGGTCAAGTCCAACGCTGTGAGCCGTCAGGAATATGACGATGCCCGTGCGCAGGCAAACCAGGCGGATGCTACCATCGCGTCGGCCAAAGCTGCGCTGGATGCAGCCCGTATCAATTTGTCTTATACCGATGTGGAATCGCCCATTGATGGTATTATCGGCCGAGCCCTGGTCACCGAAGGGGCGCTGGTCAGCGGCACCGAAGCCACCGAACTGGCGCACGTGCAGCAACTGGATCCGGTATACGTCGATTTCACACAATCTACCGCTGAATTGTACCGCTTGCGCAAAGCCCTGGCAGACGGACAACTGACCAAAGTTGATGAAAATACCGCTCTGGTACAAATTGAACTGGAAGATGGCACCCAATATGCGCAAGACGGCAAGCTACTGTTTACCGGTGTCAGCGTTGAGCCATCGACCGGCCAGGTCACGCTGCGAGCGACATTTCCGAATACAGACAAACTTCTGTTGCCCGGCATGTATGTCAACGTCAAGCTTGAGCAGGGCAAAGATGAAAAAGCCCTGCTGGTTCCAACCCAGGCCATTCAGCGCTCTAGTGATGGTCTGAGCAATCTGATGCTGGTTCGGGATGGCAAGGTCGCGTCGGTTACGATTCAAACGGGCGGGGAAGTCAAGAGCGATACGATTGTCACGCAGGGTGTGAAGGCGGGTGACGAAGTTATTGTCGAAGGCTTCCAAAAAATTCGCCCAGGTGCACCGGTCAAACCACAGCCATGGAAGAAAAAGGAAGCTGCAGGCAATAACGGTCAGCAGCCCCAGCCTGGTGCCGGGCAACAGCCCAAGAAAGAGGGCGATAGCGCCCCGGCACAGGAAAGCAAGCCTGAACAGCAGGGCGACAAGCCGGCACAGTGAGTATATAAAACATGTCAAATTTTTTCATTAACCGGCCAATTTTTGCCTGGGTTATTGCGATTATCATATTCTTTGCGGGTGTCGTTTCTATCCCAAATATGGCCATCTCGCAGTATCCTGAAGTGGCACCGCCGACCATTACCGTAAACGCCACATACCCTGGCGCCGGAGCGGAGGAAGTGGCACGCTCTGTAACCAGTCTGATCGAGAACGAACTCAATGGTGCCGAAGGCATGCTGTACTACGCCTCTACCAGTGACTCATATGGTGCTGCCAAGATCGATGTGACATTTGAACCGGGTACTGACCCCGATCTTGCCCAAGTAGATGTGCAAAATCGTATTGCCGCGGTCAATTCCAAACTGCCACAGGCGGTGACGCAGCAGGGTATTACATACTCGAAAAGTACATCAGGGTTCCTGCTGATCGGTACACTGAGCTCGACCGATGGTTCACTGGATGACGCTGGACTGGGTGATTACATTACCAGGAATATTCAGAACTCGATTGCCCGAATTAAGGGTGTGGGTCAATTCCAGCTGTTTGCTTCACCACGTGCCATGCGTATTTGGGTAGATTCGGCAAAAATGACCTCTTTCGGTCTGACAACCAGTGATATCAAGTCTGCCTTGCAGACACAGAATGCACAAATTACCGGCGGTACTCTGGGATCGCCACCGACGCCAGATGACCAGACCACCAGTGCAACGGTGATTGTCAATGGTCAGCTTAGCACCGTCAAGGAGTTCGGCGATATTGTTCTGCGCGCCACAACAGGCGGCTCAACGGTCAGGCTCAGCGACGTGGCACGTATCGAAGTGGGCGCCGACTCCTATCAGTTTGGTGCCCGTCTGAACGGGAAAACTTCGGCTGCGTTTGCCGTTTCACTGGCACCCAACGCCAATGCGCTGGAAACATCAAAGCTGGTTCAGGCCGAGATGGAAAACCTGTCCAAGTATTTCCCGGGTAATATTGAATACAAAATTCCGTACAACACTGCACCATATGTGGATGCTTCCATCACTCAGGTGGTTCATACCCTGATTGAAGCGATGCTGTTGGTGTTTGTCGTTATGTTCCTGTTCCTGCAGAACATCCGCTATACACTGATACCTGCGATTGTGGTTCCGGTGGCGCTGATGGGTACGCTGGCGACGCTGTCGGCCATGGGTTACTCGATCAATACGCTCACCATGTTTGCAATGGTGCTGGCCATCGGTATTCTGGTCGATGACGCGATCGTGGTGGTTGAAAACGTGGAAAGGATCATGGCCGAAGAGGGTCTATCGCCCAAAGACGCCACGATCAAAGCGATGCCACAGATTTTCGGGGCGATCGTCGGTATTACGCTTGTATTGATGGTCGTATTTGCGCCGCTATTCTTTATGAGTGGTTCTGCGGGCGTGATTTACCGTCAGTTCGCGGCGGCGATGATTATTTCCATTGCCTTTTCTGCCTTCCTGGCGCTGACGTTTACGCCAGCCATGTGTGCCACGCTGCTTAAACCGGTGCCAAAAGGGCATCACGAGAAGAAGGGATTTTTTGGCTGGTTCAATCGTACTTTTGCCAAAATCACCAACAACTACACCGGTTTCGTGGGCGGCCTGCTCAAACGGGGTGGGCGCATGATGTTGATCTACCTGGGGCTGGTTATTCTGTTGGGCTTTCTCTATCTGCGTCTGCCCAGCTCGTTCCTGCCTACAGAGGATCAGGGCTATGCCGTGACCAATATCGAATTGCCCGCGGGCGTTTCGGCCAAGCGTACTGAAGAGGTCATCAAGCAGGTTGAGGAGTACTATAAGAAACAGCCTGAGGTGGAAAACATCATCACCGTGCAGGGTTTCAGTTTCAACGGCTCCGGTCTGAATTCGGCTATTGCCTTTACGCCGTTCAAGAAATTCGCTGACCGCAAAGGGGAAGAGCACAATGCCATGTCTGTCGCAGGTCGCGCCACGGGACAACTGCTTTTCGGTATCCCCGATGCCATGGTGTTGTCAATTGTGCCGCCGTCCATCCCATCACTGGGTACGGCTACCGGTTTCGACTTGCGTCTGCAGGACCGGGGCGGCATGGGTCAGACGCAGTTGCGTGAAGCGGCCAACCAACTGATACAGCTTTCTGGTCAGAGCAAGATTCTGTCCCAGGTACGTATTTCCGGCCTTGGCCCGGGCCCGCAGTTAAAAGTGACCGTCGATCGCATCAAAGCCTATTCACTTGGCGTGAATATGGCCGAAGTCGGCAGCGTGCTGTCCGGTACAATTGGCAATAGCTATCTTGGGCAGTTCCCTAACCAGGGCTGGATGCAGAACGTCTGGATTCAGGCTGAAGCCGAACAACGGATGTCGCCCGAAGATATTCTCAAATTGCGGGTGCACAATACCGATGGCGATCTGGTCCCGCTATCTTCCTTCGTTACCCTGGATTGGGTACAGGGTCAAAGCCAGGTACAGCGTTACAATAGTTATGATTCCATCACGATTCAGGGCCAGGCCAATGCCGGCTACGCCAATGGTGAAGCGATGGATGAAATTGTAAAACTGGTTGGCCAGTTGCCTTCAGGTATCGGTTACGAATGGACTGGCTTGTCCTACCAGGAAGTCCAGGCGGGCAGTCAGGCATCCATTATGCTGGCATTGGCCTTCGCGGTGGTGTTCTTGGTGCTGGCTGCGCTGTATGAAAGCTGGTGGATTCCATTATCTGCCGTATTGGTTGTGCCTTTAGGTATGCTGGGTACGGTGGGTCTGGTCTCACTGGTGGGAATGTCAAATGACATTTACTTCCAGGTGGGTATGATTACGGTCATTGGATTGTCTGCCAAGAACGCCATTCTTATTGTGGAATTTGCCAAGGACGCGTTTGCGTCAGGTAAAGGACTGGTTGAATCGACGCTGGAAGCGGCCCGACTGCGGTTCCGCCCGATTCTGATGACCTCATTCGCTTTTATTATGGGGGTTATACCGCTGATGCTGGCCGACGCTGAAGGTGCCGCAAGTCAGCAGGCAGTGGGCTACGGGGTGTTTGGCGGTATGGTCGCGGCGACTCCGTTTGCCGTGCTGTTCGTCCCAACATTCTTTGTTGTTGTGATGACATTCTTCAAAGTGAAACCACGGCTGTTGGGTCGTCA
>JBOIGK010000264.1:0-2289 GCA_050742695.1 Advenella sp.
GTAGACGATCCATATATTATTCCGATATATGCAAGAGTGAAATGTATTGTACGACTATTCTTCTATATAAAGAAATACTGCATAGTGATGGTGTCCGCAGCAACCTTGCGGCACCCAATCAAGATAAAACCGCCGGAGCGAGCATCATGTCACGCGCATTCTCAACCATTACTTTTACACCCGCTGTCCGTGCAGCGCAGGCGCAGTACGGCAGTCGCGAAAGAAATATGCTGTTCGAAGAAGATTCGCAAGAGCGCAATGCAATTGCGGAGCAGGAACGGGCGTTTATACCTTATATTGACACTTTCTTTATATCAAGCGTTGGCGCAAACGGCTGGCCCTATGTGCAGCATAGAGGGGGTCCCAAGGGGTTTTTGAAAATCCTGGACGATCATACTTTGGGATTTGCTGACTACGCCGGCAACCGGCAATACATTTCGGCCGGCAATCTGATGAACGATGACCGCGTCATGCTTATTGTCATGGATTTTGCTCATCGCCGGCGCTTGAAGATATGGGGACGTGCGCGAATCATTCACGATGCCGATGAGCCGGAGCTGCTTGCCCGCCTGCAAATGCCCGGCTATCGCGCCCGGGTTGAGCGCGGATATATCATCACCATACAGGCGCTGGATTTTAATTGTCCGCAACACATTACGGCACGCTTCACCGAAGATGAATTTGCCGCCATGAACAAGACAAAGGAGCCCCAATGATTACGCTCTATGACCTTGCTGCATCCGGCAATTGCCACAAAGTACGTCTGCTCTTGTCCTTACTGGGCGTTCAATATCACAGTCGTGCTGTCAATTTGATGGACGGTGAGCAAAAGTCGGCGCAGTTTTTGCAAATGAACTCATTTGGTCAGGTGCCGGTGCTGGTTGATGATGATGTGATATTGCGTGACAGCCAGGCAATCCTGGTTTATTTGGCGAAACAGTATGGCGATCACGGCTGGCTTGCAGCAGATGACCCCAACGCCATGGCGCAGGTTACGGCGTGGCTGTCTACCGCGGCCAATGAAGTTGCGCGCGGGCCAAATGATCTGCGCTTGCATTATAAATTTGGCCGGCAACTGGATCTTGTCGCGGCTCAACAGATCACCGAAAGGCTGTATGGTATTGTTGAGCAGCAGCTTCAGGCTTCAGGCTGGCTTGTCGGCGACCATATCACCATTGCCGATATCGCTGTGTATCCGTACATCGCATTGTCGCCTGAAAGCCAGATCAGCCTGGCGCCGTACCCGGCGCTGATCAAGTGGGTTGGGCGAATACAGGCGTTGCCAGGATATGTGGGCATGCCCGGAATGTATTGCGGTGCCGAAAAATGATATTGCCAGACGTTAGCGATTGATCTTACTTTACAGACAAAGGAAATTGTTTATGGAAATGACACCTGAAATACGGCAGCCGGTACCGCCGTTTACGCCTGACTCAGCCGTCCAGAAAGTGCGCCTGGCCGAGGACGGCTGGAATTCACGCGATCCGCAGCGTGTATCGCTTGCCTATACCGTAGATAGCAAATGGCGGAACCGGGCGGAGTTTGTCAACGGCAGGGAGCAAATTGTTTCTTTTCTGACGCGCAAATGGGTCAGGGAGCTGGACTACCGCCTGATTAAGGAGTTATGGGCATTCGATGACGCGCGTATCGCCGTGCGGTTTGCCTACGAATGGCACGATGACTCCCTGCAGTGGTTTCGGTCGTATGGCAATGAAAACTGGGAATTTGATGGTAACGGATTGATGTTGCAACGTCATGCTTCCATAAACGATCTGCCCATCGCCGAAAGCGATCGCAAGTTCCGGTGGCCACTGGGGAAACGCCCCGAAGACCATCCGGGCCTGAGCCAACTGGGATTGTAATTTTCCGGCCTAATCGTCAGCAATGATGGTGACCGGACACATAGCCGAATGGATGACAGCGTAGCTAACGCTACCGAACAGCCCGGAGAACAACGGGTTTGTACCGCGCAAGCCCATCACAATCATTTCTACCGGCCTGTTGCTGTTCTGCATGCCGGTAATTTCCCGGACAATGCTGTTTTTGGCCTCGCCAATCATCAATGTAACTTCGTGTTGTACGTCAGACTGCTGCAGCGTGGACCGGACTTGAACCGCCAGCCGACAGACTTAGGACCAGATAGTCGTTGCGCGCCAGGTGCCCCAGGGCGGGACACCGGGTCGCTGACTGGATCAAAGGCTATAGGCAACGCCATCACGGCCCGGGTCTGCTGCACCGGATAAGGCACCGGTCTGGTCGATATGAATGGCATGAACCCAGGCTATGGTG
>JBOIGK010000265.1:0-3275 GCA_050742695.1 Advenella sp.
CTGCAGCAGACCGGATGTGTCTACGTCTACGTGCTCCGACATGGTTCGGACAGTGCGCGGATTGGCGCAGATCTTGATCACCGGCAGGATGGGGTTGCCGATTACATTGCCCTGGCCAGTGGGGAAAAAGTGTACGGCATAGCCAGAGGCCGCGCAAAGCGTGACCATTTCGGCGGCGGCCGAAGATGAATCCATGAACCAAAGCCCTTTGCCTGTGGGCGCTTCGGCCTTGTCCAGCACGCCGTCCACCATGCATTTTTTGCCGATCTTCTGGATATTGCCCAGCGCCTTTTCTTCAATCGTGGTCAGGCCACCGGCAATATTGCCTTTGGTCGGCTGCGACTCGGACAGGTCAGAGGTTTTCCAGCGATTGATCATGTCCTGATAGCGATTGAACATGAACATGAAGTCTTCGCGCACTTTGTCGTTGGCGCAGCGGGCGGCTACGATCTGTTCGCCGCCGGTCAGCTCCGACGTTTCGCCAAACACAAGTGTGTTGCCCGTGGCATACAGTTTGTCAAAGGCATCGCCCACGGTTGGGTTGGCGCCGCAGCCCGATGTGGTATCGGATTCGCCACATTTTGTGGAGACCCACAGTTCGGAAATGGGGCATTCAACACGTTCCAGCGCGGTGGCGTAATGCACGAATTCCTTGGCCTTTTTAGAGGCACGCATAATGGTGTCGTGATCGCCGTGCAGTTCGATGGAAAAGCCCGCTACCGGTTTGCCGGTTTGAGCGATGGCGTCGACCACTTTTTTGGTCCAGCCTTCTTCAATGCCGATCACAACCACGGCGGCGACGTTGGGGTTGCATCCCGTGCCGATCAGTGTGCGAAAGTGCAGGTCAAGGTCGGCGCCAAATTGCAGGCGTCCGTATGGGTGTGGAATGCCGATAGTGCCCTTGATGTTGTTGGCAACAGCTTCAACTGCTGCGTTTGAAATATCGTCTACAGGCAGAATCACAACGTGATTGCGTATGCCGACGCGCCCGTTGTCTCTTCTGTAGCCGCGGAATGTGGTGTTCGAATCAATAATGGCCATGAGGAAAATCCTTGCTCTGAATGTCTGTCGATAGCGGTTGTGGCAGTGCGTTCGCAGTGCTTACCAGCGCTTGGTTTTGATGTTGTGCACGTGGGCGTGATCACCCGCGCTGATGGGCGCGACCACTTTGCCGATATCGACACTGTATTTGAAGACTGTGTCGCCATCTTTCATGTCCACCAGAGCTACCTTGTGGCCAATGGGAATGTCCTGGGTGGCTTTGACAGTAATGATTTTGTCTTCTTCCATATTCCAGCAGGACAGTTCCATTCCGGCCGTAATGCCTTCGACGACGGCAACGGCAACGGTGTCCTTTGAATCATGCAGTACGGCATGGATCATCGTTTTCTCCTTTGATTGAAAATTTGGATGTGTTTCATTGCATAGCAGATTTAATGCATGATAATTGCAATATTCATCCAAGTCAACTATATCATCTATATGAATTACAGGAAAAAGCATTACAAGCGAATTCTGCTGGCGCTGGGGGCGCAAGCCGTGGCATCATTGGTGCAAGTCATTTAAAATCTGCCACCTATGAACAACAAAGATTTCTTTTTACCGGGCACGCCCCTTTATTTTGCAGTCAAGCAGTCGCTGCTGGCGGCGCTCGCACGTGGCGAGTGGGTTCGCGGTCAGGCCATCCCGCCAGAGAATCAACTGGCCGAAAGATTCGGAGTATCTATTGGTACGTTGCGCAAGGCAGTCGATGAACTGGTCAGCGAACATATTCTGATTCGCCATCAGGGACGCGGCACGTTCGTTGCCACGCACGAGAGCGATCAGCATTTTTTCAAGTTTTTCCGGATCCAGCGCCGGGATGGCTTCAAGACGTATCCAACGACGCGTCTGCTGAAATTTCGTCGCAGGAAAGCGACGCGCGAGGCCAGCGAGCGCTTGCAATTGCCCAAAGATGCCAACGTGTTCCATTTTTTTAATCTGCTTAGTCTGAACAGTGATCTGGTCATGGTTGACGAAATCCAGGTGCCGGAAATTCTTTTTGCTACATTGAATGAGCAGAGCCTGGACGAGCGTTCAAGTACGCTCTATAACTTTTATCAGAATAATTTCGGCATCAATATTGTCGATACCCGCGAGAAGCTAAGCGTTTGCCAGGCCGACAGTGCGGTGGCGGACTGGCTGAATGTGGCGCAAGCTTCGCCCTTGTTGTTGATTGACCGCACCGCGTATACCTATCAGGATCGCCCGGTGGAGTGGCGCCAGACGCGCGTCAATACCGCCAAATACGAGTACATTGCGAAAGATTAGCGAGGCTCCGGGTTGTTGTTGTTGTTGTTGTTGTTGTTGTTGGAGGTGGTGGTGGTGGTGGGGCTGGCTTGAGGTCTCGAGCATCGTGCCTTCGTGAGTGAAGACTGACCAGACATCGAATTGGTGTTATGGTCTGATTTCCCATCTTCAGGATCGTGTTGTCCCTAATTGGGATACCGAATAATAAGCGTGCGCTTGCATTCAGGTTCAGGCAACACGTCCGGTGCAATGATAAGTGAAATTTGTTCAAGGCATTTGCGATTGCTTCAGCCGTGTGTTGAACCAGTTAAAACCATTGCAATTTGAATCGCGCATGCGAGGGGTTGTCTGGTCAGGCAATACGCCCGCTCACAGTGCATAGTGAGCTGTTATCGTAAGCACTCATTTCAAAACATAACGTGCGGTGTATATATTGGGCTTTCTTCGTTCTTTTTTTACAAAAAATACAAAATAGGTGTTTCAAGACCGTGGCAATAAGCGAGGTTTTATATAGAATACGCTCCGTACGAATGATATTCACCTATCCATCGTACTTTTGCACCCTGGCTCACAAGAGTCAGGGTATTTTTTTGTTCTGGTGCGGGTGCAAGTGGACTTGGTTACGCAAATGCTGTGTCACAGGACGCAAACGTGGTACATAACAAGTCAAAACAAAAACGGTTCCTGAATATCCGCATTTGTTCTGCTCTGATTTCACATGCTTGTGATCGAGCAATTCTTATTGTCCTCGGATGTCCGATCAATAATCGGTAATCGATAAACATATGCGCACGCCGACGCGTGCATGAACTTACGATGAGCTGACTGTCGCTTGCGTTCGTCGTTCCAGCTGTTTTGCAAGCGCCTTGCGGTCGACTTTCCCGACTGCATTTTCGGGAAGGGCATCAAGGACGAAAATAGCGGCAGGCTGATAGATTCTGGCCAAGTGTGTTCTCAGCAAGGCATTCACCTCGTCGATATTGATG
>JBOIGK010000266.1:0-3524 GCA_050742695.1 Advenella sp.
CTGCTGATGTCGCCAACGCTGTGGCCTTTCTGGCAGGGCCTGGGGCAGGGTATATTACGGGTACAACGGTCCATGTCAATGGCGGCATGTTCATGCAGTAAATCGGTTTTTCCTGCCGGATCGGCTGGCTTGATCGCCCGCATATTCGCGCAGGTTCCGGGCCTGTGGTACTGTCAAATGTTACGTATATGGCGGGCAAGGCAGGTAATTTGAGGCAGCCGGGTTCTTTTTCTTATACAGAGCTGAAATTTTACTAAAATGCAGGATACGTAAAAGAGCAGTTGTTTATTTTTAAACTGTGTTTTAGTTTTACTGTTTTCAGAAACCAGTTTCGCTAAAATATTTTTTTCACATAAAGCCTTTTGCAATCGGTTTGTAGTTGGCTAAAATTGCGGGATTTTCCCCCTTTGGAGATTTACATGGATAGCATCGAACAACGCGTCAAGAAGATCGTCGCAGAACAACTTGGTGTAAATGAAGCAGAAATTAAAAACGAGTCTTCATTTCTTGACGACCTGGGTGCAGATTCACTGGACATGGTTGAGTTGGTCATGGCACTTGAAGACGAGTTCGAAACAGAAATTCCTGACGAAGAAGCTGAAAAAATCACAACCGTTCAGCAGGCAGTCGACTATATCAACTCTCACAAAGGTTAACTTGTGCGAGTCAACCGGCGCGCGCGAGCCGTCGGTTGCAATAAAAAAAGCGGTTTTGGAAAGTGGCTCACGTCAATATCCCTTGCGATATGGGCGGTATAAACCTTTTCCAGACCCTTTTTTTATTTCAGGGTTTTGATTCATATTTACTTCAGTATAGGGTAGGAGCCAACCGTGAAAAGACGCGTTGTCATCACCGGACTGGGAATTGTATCCCCGGTCGGAAATACAGTACCGCAGGCCTGGGATAATATTGTCAACGGACGTTCCGGCATTGACCGCATCACACGCTTTGACGCCTCCGGGTTCAATGCGCAGATTGCAGGCGAAGTCAAGGATTTCGACGTCACACAGTACCTGTCGGCCAAAGAAGCCAAACAAATGGATACCTTTATCCATTACGGCATTGCCGCCAGTGTTGACGCCTGGAAGGATGCGGGCCTCACTGTTACTGAAGAGAACGCCGATCGCATAGGCGCCATCGTCAGTTCGGGAATCGGCGGGTTGCAGCGCATTGAAGAGACCCAGACTGAATATCTTGCAAAAGGTCCGCGCCGTATTTCCCCATTCTTCGTTCCCGCTTCCCTGATCAATCTGATTTCCGGTCAGGTTTCCATCTTGCTCGGGCTTAAGGGACCAACCTATGCAGTCGTCTCTGCCTGCACTACCGGTTTGCATTCTATCGGCGATGCCTCAAGACTGATTGAATACGGCGATGCCGACGTGATGCTGGCCGGAGGCGCCGAAGCGACGGTGTCACCACTGGGTATTGGTGGTTTTGCGGCCATGCGCGCCCTGTCCACCCGTAACGACGACCCTCAGACGGCCTCGCGTCCCTGGGATGTCGACCGTGATGGCTTTGTCCTGGGTGAAGGGGCAGGGGTGCTGGTACTCGAAGAATACGAACACGCCAAAGCCCGTGGCGCCCGCATCTATGGTGAATTTGCCGGCTATGGCATGAGTTCCGATGCGCATCACATCACTGCACCAGATCGTGACGGCCCACGCCGCGGCGTTCTGAATGCCTTGAAAAACGGCAAGCTTAACGCTGATCAGGTTGACTACGTGAATGCCCATGGCACATCAACGCCACTGGGTGACAAGAATGAAACAGAGGCGCTCAAGCTGGCACTGGGCGAGCACGCCTATAAAACGGTAGTCAACTCGACCAAATCCATGACCGGCCATTTGCTGGGCGCTGCAGGCGGCATCGAAGCGGTCTTTACCACGCTGGCGGTGCATCATCAGGTATCGCCGCCCACGATCAATCTGATCAATCAAGACCCCGAGTGTGATCTGGACTATTGTGCCAATGCCGCTCGCGAAATGAAAATTGATGTGGCGCTGTCCAACTCTTTCGGATTTGGCGGCACCAACGGGTCCATGATTGTCAGACGGATCTGATTTGCAGCACGAACTGAACCGGCACTGGCAGGCTCGACTCCATGTCGGGCAGCCCGGTTACATTACAGTTTGTCATCATGTCGTGGCAGCCCTGGCCATGCTCTGTATTGCCGGTCCGCAGGCGGCGGCTCTGCTTGCGTTGCTCGCTCTGGCTGGCCGCAGGCATCTGGCCAGCCACAGGGCCGACCACAGACGTTTTGTTCAAGTCGGGCCCGACGGTCACTATCGGCTTTGCCACAGCGTCCCGTCACAGCACGCCATCGATGGCGACCTGCGTATCCTGCAACAGTACTGGCAAGGCCCTCTGTGGTTTACCCTGGTGCTGCGCGATCCCTATTTTCCTCATTCACGTCCCGATATCGTGACGGTCTGGTCATCGGGCCAGCCGCCTGATGCCTGGCGGCGTTTCTGCGTGCTGGTGCAGTCGGCCCAATGGGCAAATGCGCAGGGCGCCACCGCAAGGATCGCAATATGAGTGAGCGCGACGTTGACTGGGAACTGGTGCAGCGGGTCCAGCAGGGTGACAAAAAGGCCTTTGACCTGCTGGTCCTCAAATATCAGCGCAAAATCATGGGGCTGCTGGCCCGCATGATTGGCAGCCACAGCGAAGTTGAGGACATTGCCCAGGAAACATTTATCAAAGCCTATCGCGCTATCCCCCAGTTTCGGGGGGAAAGCGCGTTTTATACCTGGTTATACCGAATTGCCATCAATACCGCCCGTAACTGGCTGTCTTCTTCGGACCGCAAGCTGAGCTATCCGGATACGCTGGAAAACAAAGATGGTGAAACTTTTTCCCATTCTGACAATCTTATAGATATTGCCACGCCTGAATCGAGCATGGTAACGCGGGAAATCGTCCAGACTGTCAACGATGCAATTGAAACATTGCCCGAAGACCTGCGCATGGCAATTGTGCTAAGAGAACTGGAAGGCCTGAGTTACGAAGAAATAGCACAGGCTATGGACTGTCCGGTTGGCACGGTACGCTCCCGTATATTCCGTGCACGGGAAGCCATCGCGGCGAAGCTCAAACCTGTCCTGGGACAGGCCTCGGATCGCCGTTGGTAAGGAATACATAATGGAAAACACACGAACCCCTCCTGCGATCGATTGGAATGAGTCCATCTCCGAAATGGTGGATGGTGAATGCGATGCCTTTGACGCGTCCAGAATTGATACGCCCTATGGTCGCCAGACCTGGGATGCCTATCATCTGATCGGCGACGTGATGCGCAACGAGCATCTGGCCATCAAGCCCTCCGATCTGTTCAATGCCCGCATCAGCAAGCTGATTGCGGCCGAGGCGACCCATCACGTCGCACCGGCCCGTGGCTATGTGCGTTGGGGGGCCTCGGGTATTGCCGCAGCAGCCGCCGTGGCAGCCCTGGTGTGGTTCAATGACCCTTTTGATGGGACCGTTGCACCGCCTGCGGCGCCAACGCTTGCCGCCAGTCATTCGGC
>JBOIGK010000267.1:0-2583 GCA_050742695.1 Advenella sp.
GTGTTCAGGAAAGTTCGGTGCAGGACCACCAGCGATGGAACCGGATCGTTCTGCACACCAAGGATGGGCGATGTCTGGAAAAAGAGGTCAGGGTTCTCCGAGGCAGTGCTGTTTGCCCGCTGACCGACAAGGAATTGCTTGACAAAGCGAAAGACTGTTTTGCCTATGTAGGGCTTGATAGCCCAATTGCATTTTTTGATTCGGCTTTGCATCTGAATGCGACCACGGTACGCACGCTGATAAAATCGCTTCCTGGAATATCTTCCTGAAATCCTGTTCTGTAGGGACTCGAGCGCAGCACGCTGGCCAGGGCAATTGCAGTTTCTTCTGACTTCGGGCGTGCCCTGGCATGAGTGGTGCTGTTTTCGACTTGCCTGCGGACTGGTGCTCAAATTTGACCCTGTTTATAAAAGTGGTCAAATGTGTACTGCATTCTGGAGTGTTGACCGATTGACCCATCTACGGAGATTTTCCAGAAAAATATCGTCAACTTTCTCGTCGTAACCAGTAGATTGTGCTGCCGCATGGGGAGAGACCAATACGTTGGGTATATCCCATAGCGGCGATTCTATCGAGAGAGGTTCATGAGTGAAAACGTCAAGATAGGCACCTGCAACTTGCTCGCTTTTGAGCCCGGCGATCAAGGCCGTTTCATCTACTACTTCGCCTCGGGCGACGTTAATCAGGTACGTGCCCGGCTTGAACTGTTGAATGACCTGTTCAGAAATAAGATTTCGCGTGATGGGCGACAACGGACAGGCGATAAAAATCCAGTCGATATCCGCTATGATGTCTCGTATTTTTGAATACTCCACGATGCGATTGAAACCCTCTTGCATTCGGGCTGTGCGGGCCATTCCTACACATTCGACGCCAACAGTGTGGCATAAACGTGCAATTTCCTGACCGATCGGTCCGATACCGACAACGAGTGCTTTTTGTCGACACAGTTCTTTTGGAGCAGGTTGATCGCGACCGAGCCATTCTTTATGTCGCTGCGCCTGTATCCAGGCAGGGAATCCGCGGGCAAGCATCAGCATGCCTGTAAAAGCAGTCAAAGCCACTGTCGGTCCGGCAGCGCCCGAAGACGTTGTCACAGTCACGCCTTTATTCAAAAGCCGACTCCAAATTGGACGTTCGGCGCCTGCGGAAAATAGTTGAATCCACGCTAATGTGTTACTCGATTCCACTATAGTACAGAATTGTTTGACTATGTTCGTAAGGCTGTGTTGATCTGAAGTGAGAATAAGATCGCGAGAAAAATAGGCAACGCGAATTTCCTGTTGGGGTTCGGATGCAGTAGGTAAAATTGGATACCAGTGCTCGGTACAAAAAATTGTATTAATGGCATTTCGGCATCGCTCAAGTGCTGTTTCGGAAATGAGTATGCCAATGCCATTGCTGGATTTGGAGTGAAGTTTCATTGCTTTTTTTCGCCCCATACATATGGTGATAGCTGTTGATGATCAATCTTAAAGCAGAATATTAGAGATAATATAAACCTCCTTAATCGGGGTCAACGCAATCTCGCTATAAGCTCATATATTGGAAGTTAATAGTTTTGATTGGCCATTCCGATTGCCATCGAAGCATCGATATGAAAGCGATAAAAAATATATGATTGCGAGGAAAATGTTCAAAGATACGCGAACAACGGTGGAGCTCGGCTATGAGCTTTTTCCTTCTTCAGAAAGAGGTATAGCCGGACTGAAAAAATTACCGGACGAAATTAACCAGAAATTGCAGAAAGCCATATCTGACTTTTTTAAGGATCGGGCTTATCTGGAGGCGGCCAAGAATGATAAGCCGGTTTTGTCGTTTCTGGCGGGAAACAAATGGGCGAGCCGCGTAGAGCAAGTCAAACAATCTCTTGAACCGTTTGTCCCGTTGGTCAGTAAAGAAAAATAGCGATGTACTTATCTTTTAAGGGGAGTGCTGAAGTGATTCCAGGCACCTTGCCTGGGAATCGAATTTCAAGGCCGATGTTAACGGTCTTTCGGTATTTACGTGTCATTGGCAGGATTGGAGCGAATCAGTATGAGCTGATCGACGATTCGCGCTTTGCCCTTTGAAACTATTTACGGTATCTGCCTGACAGTAACTGATAGCTGGCTTGCGTTCAATTTGACCAGCTTAAAAAACCGAATTTCCAATTTCTTCAGAAATATTGATTAGGACAGGGCACATGACCTCGTGCCACGCGAGCGTTCGAACCAGCCCTGTCCACCGAATATTAATGGGTAACCGACTTGGAAAAAAGCTGAATGATCACAATGCCAAGCGCAATAAACAGCATGCCCACAATTGCCGGCAGATCAAGCCGCTGCTTGTAAAACAGGAATGACATGATTGATACAAGAAAGATGCCCATGCCGCCCCAGATTGCATAGGCTATGCCGATATTCATGGTTTTTACGACCTGCGACAGGCCATAAAAGGAAATGGCATAGCCGATGACTACAACGATGCTCGGGCCTAATTGGGTGAATCCGTGAGAGGCTTTCATCATCGTGGTGGCAAGGGTCTCGGCACAGATCGAGATGGCAAGAATAAGATAGATATTGAACATAAATCCTCAGGAAA
>JBOIGK010000268.1:0-3179 GCA_050742695.1 Advenella sp.
CGCAGATGCTGTGTTGCCTCGGTTTCCGACCATCCCTGGTTCACGTCGATGCGAATGCTGGCCGACTCGCTAAGCGCGCCCCGGATGGCACGAATGTGTTTCAGATCTTCTTTGGGCGCTCGCATGCCCACCTTGAGCTTGAAAATTCGGTGACGGCGTGTATCGAGCATCTGCTGCGCTTCGTCGATATCTTTCTGGGTATCGCCACTGGCCAGAGTCCAGGCGACACTGATCCTGTCATGAACGGCGCCGCCGAAAAGCGCATTCAGTGGCACCCCCAGGCGTTTTGCATAGGCATCGTAGAGCGCGGTCTCGATTGCACATTTGGCAAAGCGATTGTCCTTGATGGCCTTGTCGATGCGCTGGCGCATGGCGGCCAGCCCTGATGCCGGCTGCCCGATGAGCAATGGCGCAAAATAGCGATCGATATTGGTTTTCATGCTTTCGGGGCTTTCGCCACCGTAATTGAGGCCGCCAATGGTGGTCGCCTCGCCGATGCCTTCAATGCCATCGGAGGTTTTGATACGGACCAGCACCAGGCATTGATTATGCATGGTAGCCACGGACATTTTGTGCGGGCGAATGGTAGGGATATCAAGAATTTGCGTACTTACTTCTACTACGGTTGCATCCATATCCATTTCCTGTGATAGCAGATTTATATTCGTGTTCCGAGTATATAAGTGCGGCGGCGTCCGGTCTAATATGGAATTTGTTCATAGGTATACCAAAAAGGTATCGAAGCGATGTACGTCGGGCGGAACTGACACCCTTGCCGCGCTGACCACACAAAAAAAATAAGTGCCTGGGTTCGGGTCTGGCGACCATCAATGTTGAAACCGGAAAATGGGGCGCTAGGGTAAACGCTCGTTAACCGAGATCAAAGGGTATCTTCCAAAAAGACTAATTGTCCCTTGAATCTATACCGTGCGAATATCAAGAATAGACTCCCGGTGCGGCCGTCAGGATGCAACTGAGAAGAGTATAAAAACGATCAGGAGACAACAATGGCATGGATCTTAAAATTGGTTCCGCGGCTGGTGCTCGGTGCGGCCGGTATTTCGTTTGCAACGGCGGTTCTGGCTGCAGATATCACAATTGGCGCAGCGTTTCCCCTAAGTGGCCCTAACGCCAGCTATGGCGATATCTTCGGGTCTGGTGCCAATCTGGCGCGGGATCATATCAACGAGGATAATCTGCTGGGGGAAAAGCTGCGGATTCAGTACGAAGATACGCAGGCATTGCCTCAGCAGGGCGTGATCAGCATGAACAAGCTGGTCAATGTGGCACGGGTACCCTATGTGCTGTCAGCGTTTACCGGTGTTTCCAAAGCGATTTCCACAACAGCGGCACGAACCAAGACGGTTGCAGTCAATGGGGGCGGCGTCGGGCCGGATCTGGCCAGTCTTGGCGCCTATTTCTGGAACGTGATCCCGTTGGCTACAGACGAGGTCAAGGCCATTTTGCCTTATCTGATCAAAGAAAAAAATCTGAAAAAATTTGTTCTGGTCTATGTCGATGATCCCTTGGGAGAAGGTATCAGAAAAGAACTGGAAACCAGCCTGCCAAAGGCGGGCGGCGAACTGGCAGAATCGCTGTCTGTGCCGGCAACAATGCAACAGTTTGCCGGTATTGCTGCCCGCGTACGCGCCGCCAATCCTGATGTTATCTATATAGCTTCTTACGGATCCCAGCAGTCTCAGATGATCAAGCAATTCAGGGACAATGGCGTCAAGCAGCAGATTGCCAGCTACAGCGCCTTTTCCATTCCCGAGACCAATGCCTTACCGCAAGCCAAGGGGGCGGTATATACCACGCAGAATATCGACTGGAAGTCTGCAGATCCGGTAACGAAACGTTTTGTAGATGATTATCAGTCCAAGTACAAAAAACTGCCATCTGCGTATATAGCCAATTATTACAACGCTGTCCGACTGTTTGGTCTGCTGGCCAGTGAACTGAAGAAAAAAGGCGAACCCATTACCGGCGAAAATCTTTTGCGTCAGCGTAACGAAACCAAGACCTTCGATCTTGTGGGTGGCAAGGTTACCTTTGCCGAGAACGGCACAGTGATCAGTCCCATGCAGGTAAATGAGATAGACGGGGCTGGCGGAAAAGTTGTATCGGTATTCGGAAAATAGACGGGATGTATGCCCATGCTGGTCGTTCAGCTATTGATCAATGGAATACAAAGCGGAGCTTTATACGCGCTTATCGCGGTAGGGTTTTCGCTGATTTTCGGGTGCACCAGAATATTCCATTTTGCCCATGGTGCAACCTTTACGATTGCTGCCTACATCTTCTAATACCTATATTCAATGGCCCAATTTCACTGGGCATTGGCGGTGTTGGCATCAACAATCGGGGCAATCATCTTTGGGGTTGTGCTCGATAAGTGGATCTATGCGCCCATACAGAGACACGAAGGTTCATTTTTTACTGTATTTGTAGCCTCCCTTGGCATTGGTATTATCGTCCAGAATCTGATCGGCATGATCTTTGGCAGGGGGTTTGTGTCCGTTGCAACACCGCTTTCCGAAAGTATTGAGCTCATGCCAGGATTGTTCGTCGCGCCGCTTTCGGGGCTTGCCGTCATTTGCATGCTGGTATTTTTCTTTGCCCTGCAGGTATTTCTTAACAGAACGCATATTGGTATTGCCATGCGGGCGCTGTCAGAGAATCCGGCTCTGGTCCGCATCTACGGACTTAATCCCCGGCATCTTTCTACTATGGTGTTTGCTATCGGCTCTGTCCTGGTTGTCCCTGCGGCCATCCTGACTGGAGCAAGTTCGGGCCTGAACCCGGCCATCGCGCATCATGTCATGCTTATCAGTCTGGCGGCAACCATTGTGGGGGGCGTCGGGAGTATGAAGGGCGCCGCGCTTGCCGGAATGCTGCTGGGCATAACAGAAAATTTTGCCCTCATCTATCTTGGGCCCCAGTGGAGTGAAGCAGTAACGTTTGTGATGTTGTTCCTGTTCATCCTGTTGCGGCCATCGGGCTTTTTCGGCCGTGCGATAGCCACCTAGCTGCGATTCAATTATGCTTGCCTACATTCTGAACCTTGCCACGCTCATTTGCATTAATGCCGTGCTCGCGCTCACCCTGAACTTCATCATGGGCTATGCGGGAATTTTCTCCATGGCACATGCGATTTTCTTCGGATTGGGTGCTTATAC
>JBOIGK010000269.1:0-2256 GCA_050742695.1 Advenella sp.
ATCTGCTGGCAGTACGCGCCATGCGTGCAGCATATCAATGCCGCTTGCGTGTGCCACAGGATATCAGTGTGACCGGTTTTGACGGAATTGGTCTTGGCCAGGATCTGACACCGGCCTTGTCGACGATCGCACAGCCCAATGCCCAAATGGGTCATGAAGGCGTGCAGTTGCTTGTTCGATCCATTGAAGAGGGCCGGGTGCCTGCAGCCGAAGACAGCATCACGCTTGACTACGAATTTCACCGGGGCGAGTCCTGCGCGCAGGCCCCAATCCATTACTGCGCCAATTCCTGACATAAACCACTGCTTATTTTAATCTGGAGATTAGGATGTCACGCATTCTGAAACGTTTCGCCCAGGCGGGTCTGCTAAGCCTTGGGCTGGCTGCCGCCGCTACTGCATCTGCACAAAACGCCATCTGTTATAACTGCCCTACGGAATGGGCCGACTGGGGTACCCAGCTCAAAGCCATCAAGGACAAGACCGGCGTCACCATTCCGCCGGACAATAAAAACTCCGGGCAATCGCTGGCCCAGATGGTGGCAGAAAAAGCCAATCCTGTTGCAGACATCACCTATCTGGGTATTTCATTTGCGGTTCAGGCGCAGAAAGAGGGCGTGCTGGCCACATATAAACCGGCACATTGGGAAGATATTCCCGCCGACTTGAAGGACCCAGAGGGGCACTGGTTCACGACACACAGTGGCACCATGGGCTTTATGGTCAATGTGGATGCACTGGAAGGCAAGAGCGTGCCGCGCTCCTGGAAAGACCTGCTCAAGCCGGAATACAAGGGATTGATCGGTTATCTTGATCCTTCTTCAGCGTTTGTAGGCTACGTGGGAGCGGTTGCCGCAAATGCCGCGCTGGGCGGCACACTGGATAATTTCAAGCCAGGTATTGATTATTTCAAAGCCCTGCAGGCCAACGAGCCCATTGTGCCCAAGCAGACCTCTTATGCGCGCTTGCTGTCTGGTGAAATCGGCATTCTGCTGGACTATGACTTCAATGCTTACCGCGCGAAATACAAGGATAACGCCAACGTGGCGTTCGTGATCCCTGCTGAGGGTACGGTCGCAGTGCCTTACGTGATGAGTCTGGTTGCCAATGCACCACATGCCGATAATGCGCGTAAGGCGCTGGATTTTGTCATGTCCGATGAAGGCCAGGCGATCTGGGCACGAGCGTTCCTGCGCCCGGTGCGCGCCAGTGCCATGCCTGCCGATGTGCAAGCCAAGTTTTTGCCTGCTGCCGATTATGCGCGGGTCAAGGCCGTCGATTATGGACGAATGGCCGAAGTACAACGCGATTTTTCCGAGCGCTACATGAAGGAAGTGCGCTAATGATCTGGCGACTGCACCATCAGTGCCACATTGACAATCATTACATTTGAAATAGCCAAGACAGGGAAAAAGTATGTCTGCCCATGTTTCCGCTACAGGTCAACGCAATTCGATACTGCTCGTCTGCCTTGCCCCCGTGATCGTGTTCTTTATTGCTTTCTGGATACTGCCAGTGGTACGCCTGATCGCGCTTCCTGCCCAACAGGGCTGGCAGACCTATTTTCTCGTCCTGACCGATTCCCGGTATATGTGGAGCATGATCAATACGGTACTACTCTCGCTTGCCACGACGCTGGTTACTTTGGTGGTTGGCGGCGCGGTGGGGGTTTATCTGGCTCGCCGGCGTTTTGCCGGTCGCCAGGTGCTGCTTTCGTTGCTGACGGCACCGCTGGCCTTCCCCGGCGTCATTATCGGTTTCTTCATCATCCTGCTGGGTGGACGACAAGGCTGGTTTGCCGATATTGGCAGTATGCTGGGAATGGGGCGCGTCACTTTTGCATATGGGGTGGTCGGCCTGTTTCTTGGTTACCTGTATTTCTCGCTGCCGCGCGCCATCGCCTCGTACACGGCTGCTGCCGAAGCCATGGATGGGCAATTGGAGGAAGCCGCCCGGGTTTTGGGGGCCTCCCGCTGGGAAATCACGAGGGATGTCTGGCTGCCGCAGCTGGCGCCAACCACCGTGGCCTGTGGTGCGATCGTCTTTGCCACGGCAATGGGCGCGTTCGGGACTGCTTTCACACTGGCCAGTAAATTTGAGGTGGTACCCATTACCATCTATAACGAATTTACCAACTATGCCAATTTCGCACTCGCTGCCTCGCTTTCGATTGCCCTGGGAATCGTGACCTGGGCTGTCCTGTTTGTCGCACGCGTGGCAGGCACGTCCTCGCCTGCTGCTTAAGAGTTTGTCATGA
>JBOIGK010000270.1:0-2224 GCA_050742695.1 Advenella sp.
GCTGTTCGCCATTTAAAGAGGTACGTGAGCTGGGTTTAAAACGTCGTGAGACAGTTTGGTCCCTATCTGCCGTGGGCGTTGGATACTTGACGGAGCCTGCTCCTAGTACGAGAGGACCGGAGTGGACATACCTCTGGTGTATCGGTTGTCATGCCAATGGCATTGCCGAGTAGCTATGTATGGAAGAGATAACCGCTGAAGGCATCTAAGCGGGAAACTCGTCTGAAGATAAGGTATCCCGGGGGCTAGACCCCCCTGAAGGGTCGTTCGAGACCAGGACGTTGATAGGTCAGGTGTGTAAGCGTAGTAATGCGTTTAGCTAACTGATACTAATTGCCCGTGCGGCTTGATCCTATAACTCTGCAGGTTATAAGTAGACATGTTAATTCATGGTTCTACGACTGCGCTGAGCATAGCGGTTGAGTGTCGTTCAAAAAACTGAAGTAAATTGCAGCAAAATCAATCACCAACGCAAGATTGACTCATCTGCCCCGACCAATACATATAGCTTGTGCTTCTTCCAAATTGCTAACGCATAGCAACCAGCTAGCGCTAAGCCATACCAGCTTACGCTTGACGACCATAGCAAGGTGGACCCACTCCTTCCCTTCCCGAACAGGACAGTGAAACGCCTTTGCGCCGATGATAGTGGATGGACATCTGTGAAAGTAGGTCATCGTCAGGCTTTTTATTCCTTCAAACGCCCCGCAAATTAATCTTTGCGGGGCGTTTGTGCTTTACGGCCCCGCTTTATATTAAACATTAAACAGGCTTCAGATGCGCGTATAACAAGTGCTTCCTCTTATGTGCCATTCGGCTGAGTGTATGCATCACATCGCATACCCCTTCACTACTGTGACCGCACTATCTTCACAGTTTTACTCCGAACCGCGTCGCATCTTCAGTACCAGCTGGCGTTCATCTGAGCTTTGCACTTAGCCTCGAGCTCTCGATATATTTCATTCCCTGCCTCACAGCTTTGTCTTAAGTTGCCACGTGCAATGATGGTCATGATTGTGCCATCTGAACGATGTCGTCCTGGTTTGTCGTTTAGCGGTGCACTCTACGCAGTTCTCCGCTTTGTTTAGTGATTTGCTTTATTTTGTGTGAGGATTTGGTGTGGAAGGGGCTTGCTCAGAGAACCACTCTATCCATTCAAAATTCCTGGCAGGCTTCACGGACCTGTATTCACTGCCCCGGCCACAGTGGTTTTGCAGACTATTGCATTTGCCATAGCATGTACTTGAATCCTGGCCGGCGGACACGCTTGGCGCGTTCCATGTCAATGTGCTTCTACATAGCGATAGCGGCCTGGCAACCGATTGGTTGTCGCCCTATGCGCTTGCGGCTATTTGTGGCTTTATCCGGATTTTATTTGTTTGCAGAAATGGCGATTGGCATCTCTGGCGGATGACTTGTGGTGCCGCGGACAATCAGCTCGATATCCAGGCACACAGAGACTGGCTGCACATCCTTTTCTATCCACTCCAGTATCGAATGCGCACATTCGATACCCAATTCATAAGTAGGCAATTGCACCGTCGTCAGTCCTGGAGGCAGGTGCGACACAATGGGCAGATTATCGCAGCCAACAATAGAAAGATCCCGAGGTAATTGGATCCCGTGTTTCTGCGCCTCGAACATGCATCCCATTGCCAGTACATCATTGCCGCAAAAGATGGCCGTGGGAGGCACGGGCAATTGCATCAGACGTGCCCATCCAGTGCGGCCACCGGCAAAGCCAAAGGGCTGTTCAATCAGATTGCGTTGGTCAAATGCAATGTCGTTGCGGCGCAAGGTGTCGATGAATCCTTCAGCACGTTGTCGCGCCCGGTCATTGTGGCGTGTGTAGCCCGAAATCATGCCAAATTGCCTGTGCCCCAGCGCAATGAGATGTTCGGCGGCCAATTGCCCAATAAGGCGATTATCGAAAGCCACAGAAGGGTAACTTTCGTGAGTGGCCCAGGCAACCAGCAATGGTGTCCGACTGCGCCGGACCAGATCCCACGTCGTTTCTGCGTGATGTGTGCCAACCAGCACGAGTGCGTCTATTCGTGTTTCCAGCAAGGCACGGACCTGCTGTGCTTCGGTTCCGAGATTATATTCATGAGCTGCGATAAGTAGCTGGTAGCCGTGCGCTGCCAGGGTCGTTTGCAGGCCCTGGACCGCCAGCGCAAATATCGAATTATCCAAAGTGGGAACGACCATACCTACCGTGTGACCA
>JBOIGK010000271.1:0-4844 GCA_050742695.1 Advenella sp.
GCCAAGAACGAGGCCAATGCCCTGAAGGAAAGTGCCAGAACGGCGCGTGAGAAAGTGGAGCGCGTACTGGCCAATCTGCCGGGCAATGCGTCAGAAGGAGTAAACTAATGGAACGCATAGATGTCTCTATTTTGGGGCGAGACTTTTCCCTGGCATGTAACCCTGAAGAAAAGCAGAAGCTGCTGTCCGCAGTCAGGCTGGCCGATCAGCTCATGCTGAAAATCAAGGGTTCGGGCGGTATGACCTCTGCCAGCAATGAGCGCATCGCCGTGATGGCCTGCATTCAGATGGCTTCGGATCTGCTTTCCGTTAAATCTGCCGACGAAGGCTTCGGCGGCATGCAATATGGGCAATTCAAGAGTAAAATAGAAGAACTCAATACATTGCTGGATTCCGGCCTTAACGATCTGAAAAAACTTTAAAGAATTTAGGGTTTAACTTATAGTGATTTTTATGTACAGTTAAACCTACCAGTTTGTCCCTGCTGTATTCGTGACTTGGCTATACATCTCTTACCTATGCTTATGGCAACGGTCGCCGGATTACAGAGTTGGTGTGATCGTCTCTAGTCAGATGAACCCGACGCTCTGTTGAAGGTAACCAACTTTGAACTGAAAGGTTCGAGGTGCCAGCCTAGACGATACAAGCGGGGCCATTATTCCTACAAAACGAGCTGTCATGGCTCGTTTTTTTTTCGGAGTCATCTATGCCACGTACGTTTTCCCATGCGTTTTTATCCAAAGCCACTTTGATCGCCATGTTCACACTGGGCGCCGTGGCCGTTCCCGCGACTGCGGTACGGGCCCAGCCGGCCACGAACCCGGCCACCGCACAGTCAACAGAGCCGACGCTGGCGCTGAGCGCCTCTGCATCCGAGACGGTGGCTCAGGACACCGTCACTCTGACGCTGACTCGTGAATTGCGGGGTGAAAATCAGGTCGATCTATCGCGCAGTGTCAATGAAGCCATGAATAAGGTTCGTGATAAAGCCAAGTCAGACAAGGACCTTGAAGTTCGCACCGGTTCCTATCAGGTGTGGTTTGAACGTGACAATAATCGACCCGTCCAGCCTGCTGCGACAGGCACCCGGACAGCCGATGCCAAAGATGACGGCAAAGCGGACGATGCCGGCGGTATCTGGGTCGCGCGCGGCGAATTGCTCATTACTTCCAAAAACATGGAAAAGGCCAGCCAGTTTGCGGCCGATGTTGACGAGGATATGGCATTGGACGGCATTCGGTTTTCCCTGTCGCGCGAAGCCCGCGAGACCATTGAAAAGCGCCTGCTAGCCGCGACCACCAAGGCCTTCAAGACCCGCGCCCAGGATGCCGTTACCGCACTGGAATTTGGCGGCTATCGTATCAAGTCATTGCGCCTGGGCGATGTCGGGCAGCCCGAAAGCTACCAGCCCCGCATGATGGCAATGAGTGCCGCCAAGGCCGGTCCCGCAATCGAGGCCGGCAAGGAAACAGTCACACTGTCGATGGAGGGAGAGATCTTTTTGTTGCCCAAATAAAGATCGCGATACCCACGACGATCATGGGCAGTGACAGCCACTGCCCCATGGACAGTCCCAGACTCAGCGTGCCCAGGAAACTGTCCGGTTCACGCGTATATTCCACCAGGAACCGGGCCAGGCCATAACCGATCATGAAGACGCCACTGGTTTGCCCTACCCAGCGCTTCTTGGACGAAAATATCCACACCACCGCAAACAGGATCACCCCTTCGGCCAGCATTTCATAAAGCTGGGAGGGGTGACGCGCAATCGGCCCGCCTTGGGGAAATATCATGGCCCAGGGCAGATCTGAAGGTCGTCCCCACAGTTCGCCGTTAATGAAGTTTCCGATGCGGCCCATGGCCAGACCCAGCGGGACCAGCGGGGCGATGAAATCTGCAACCTCGAAAAACGTCATGCCTTTTTTGCGCGCATAAAGATACAGCACAACCAGTACGCCAAGCAGTCCGCCATGAAACGACATGCCACCATCCCAGACTGCAAAGATGTGCAACGGATTGGCAAAATAATAGGCCGGCTGGTAAAACAGAACATAACCCAGGCGTCCGCCCAGCACCACACCCATGACCCCGTAGAAGATCAGATCTTCGAATTCGGAGACAGTAAGCCGTACCATTCCTTTTTTGATCCGATACTTGCCGAGAATCCAGAGCAGGGCGAACGCCGCCACATACATCAGGCCGTACCAATGGATTTTGAGCGGACCGATTTCAAGTGCAATCGGATTAAATTGTGGATATGCGATCATAAGAACCAAAATGCGACAATGAAATGGAAAGTATAAAGGTGCGGCCAACGCTTTGTGCGTGGTCGGGTAAAATAAACGCAAGTTAATTGTTAAAATTTAAAAGGTTACCGTAGTGTCAGGAAAACAGATTGTCGCCTGCTTGGCAATTATTGCATTCAACATAAGTTTTGCCAGGGCGCAAACGTTGACTGACGGACCGCAGTTGGCAAAGGATAATATCTGCATGGGTTGCCACCAGGTCGATAAAACCCGCGTGGGACCGCCGTTTGCGGCTGTGGCCGAGCGCTACGTGACAGGCGGGCAACCCATGGTCAACTATCTGGCAAACAGCATTCGCAAGGGCGGTCGCGGTCGCTGGGGCGCTGTGCCCATGCCGGCGCAGCCGCAGGTAACCGAAGAAGAGGCTACTGCACTGGCCACCTGGATTCTGTCGCTGGCCAGCCCGGCAAAATAGTGGTTGGTCCTTGTCTGGGCGCGATCGCGGCATTCACCTGGTGTTCCAGGAGTGGATATGCAGACGGGATATGGCAGTTGAAAAGGTTCTTGCGGGCTGTTTAATCGTTTCTCGGGGGCAATGCCGGACATGTGTCCTGTATTGACCGCTACCATACCGGCAGGACACAGGCCTGACGGGCGGCTTTTTTGAAGGTGAGTATTTTGACAAATCAAACTGAAATCGCGGTATTGGGCAGCGGCTGCTTCTGGTGTTCAGAGGCAGTGTTCCAGCAATTGCAGGGTGTGCTTTCGGTGCAATCGGGCTATTGCGGTGGTCATGTGCAGAATCCAAGTTACGAACAGGTGTGTGGCAAGGACACCGGTCACATAGAAGTGGTGCGGATTGAATTTGATCCTGCCGTCATCGCTTACCAGGACCTGCTCGACATTTTCTTTGACACACACGATCCAACCACGCCCGACCGTCAGGGGAATGACGTGGGCCCGCAGTACGCTTCTGCCATTTTCTGGCAGTCTGACGAACAAAAACAAACAGCAACGCAGGTTATCGCGGCCCGGCAGGCTGATTTTGCCGACCCCATCGTGACCAAATTGCTGCCAGCTGCGCAATTCTGGCCGGCAGAAAGCTACCACGATGCTTATTTCGTTCAGCATCCGAACCAATCTTATTGCGCATTTGTGATTTCACCCAAAGTGGAGAAATTCAAAAAACGTTATTCAGACAAACTCAAAAGTTAGGGGCATGACATTTTGATCATGGCAGGTTTTGACCGATAAGTGATCGGGCCGGGATGCCATCTGTCATGGAGTAATCTGCCATAGCATGATCTTCGAGCAAATAAAAACCGCTGTCTTGTGCAAGTTGGCAGAAGACAGCGGTAGGGTTGGTTTTAGGCGGATACAAGGCGCGTTTGCTTTAAGACTGCTTGCCGGCTATTTGCCCGAACACGAGAAACACTGACGCAATCTGCTCGTTCCTGGTTCAGACAATGGGCTACGGCCCGGCGGACGGCAACGGTGCGGTGGTGAGCCATCCAGCAGTACCGAACAGCAAACAACGGCACTTAGTCAACGCAACGGTACATAGCCAACGACATCTTATTCAACGGCGCGCACGACGCCACGGCGCATCTGATCCAGTTCTATGGATTCGAACAGCGCCTTGAAGTTGCCCTCACCGAACCCTTCGTTGCCCTTGCGTTGAATGATTTCAAAGAAAATCGGGCCGATCTGGTTTTCGGTGAAGATTTGCAGCAGCAGGTCGTTGTTTGGTCCGCCATCGAGCAGGATGCGATTTTTCTTCAGGCGATCGATATCTTCGCCGTGATCAGGCAGCCGGGTGTCCAGCAGTTCGTAATAGGTGTCGGGGGTATCCAGGAAGCGCAGCTCGCGCGTGCGCAGGTTCTCGATGGTGTCATAAATGGTGCTGGTGCCCAGGGCAATATGCTGGATTCCTTCACCGCGATACATATCAAGATATTCTTGAATCTGTCCTTTTTCTTCCGTTCCTTCTTCGTTGATTGGGATCCGGATCTTGCCGCAAGGCGATGTCATGGCCTTGGACTTGACCCCGGTAACCTTGCCCTCGATGTCAAAGTAGCGCACTTCGCGAAAGTTGAACAGACGCTCATAGAACTCGGCCCACTCGGCCATGCGTCCCTTGTGAACGTTGTGGGTCAGGTGGTCAATGATTTCCAGCCCGGCACCCTTGTAGTTCATGTCTTCTTCAGCAGTGGAGGCGTCGATGGCGACAAAATCCACGTCATAAATACTGATGTCGCCGATACCGCCGGTACCATTCTTGCCTTTCCAGCGGTCTACCAGATAGATCAGTGAATCGCCAATACCTTTAATGGCCGGGATATTCAGTTCCATCGGGCCGCTGCCGGAGTCAAATCCCCAGGCGCCCAGCTCGAGTGCGCGCTGATACGCCTTGGTGGCGTCGTCGACCCGGAATGCAATGGCACAGATGGAGGGGCCATGCAGACGAGCAAAGCGCTGGGCAAAAGAGTCATTTTCGGCATTAATCAGAAAATTGATTTCACCCTGGCGGTACAGCGTCACGTCTTTGTGACGGTGTCGGGCGATGGCTTTAAAACCCAATGTTTCAAATACTTTTCC
>JBOIGK010000272.1:0-8344 GCA_050742695.1 Advenella sp.
CGTCTGGCCCACCGCATTACCGCCGTTACCACGCAGTTCGAACTGCACCGCTATGAGAAGATGCCGGCCGGACAGTTACCCGGCGGCGTTAAACAACGCCTGGCCATGGCCGTCGGGCTGCTGCACGAGCCCGATGTGCTGTTTCTGGACGAACCCACCAGTGGGACTGATCCCCTGGCTCGTCGCGGCTTCTGGCAGCGCATTACCCGGCTTGCCGGTGGTGGCACCACGATTGTGATTACAACGCATTTTATGGAAGAGGCCGAATATTGCGATCGGATTGTCATTCAGGATGCCGGCAAACTCGTGGCCTATGGCACACCGGATGAAGTGCGTATGCAGGCAGGCGGGACCGACAGGATGACCATGGAAGCGGCCTTCATCCGTATTGTGGAGCAGGGACGCAGCGAACGCGGCAATAGCCAGAAGGTGGCGGCATGAATACTGAGTCGCAATCTGCATCGACAACGCGTCCGAATCGTAGCGGCGGCTTCTGGCTGCGTCTGATATCGTTAACGCGCAAGGAATTTCGCCAACTGTGGCGTGACGCCAGTAACCTGATGATTGGTATCGGCCTGCCGATAGCGCTGATTCTCATTTTCGGCTATGCGCTTACCTTTGACGTACGCGATGCACGTGTCGCCGTCGTGCTGGAAGATTCCTCTCCCGTGGCACAAAGCCTGGTTTCCAGCCTGGAGCTTTCTGACTATTTTGTGCCGGTCAAAGTGACCTCCATGCATGAAGCCACCGAGATGATGAAGGCCCATGAATCCGACGCTATCCTGCGAATCCCGTCAGATTTCGCAAAACGTCTGTCTGTAGGGGATGCTCAGGTACAAACGCTGCTGCTCGGGTCTGATCCAACGCGCGCCAGCGCCATCAGAAGCTATCTGGAGGGGGCAGTAGCCATATGGGCGCAAAAGCAGGCCTCGCGCAGCCACAGCCCTGCTGCGATGGGCTCAGTGGTCATCGTCGATCGCATGTGGTTTAACGCCGCCAACAACAGCACCTGGTATCTGGTGCCAGGGCTTATTGCACTTATCATGACGCTGGTTGGAACCTTTCTGACTGCGCTGGTCATGGCACGCGAATGGGAGCGCGGCACGATCGAGGCCTTGTTTGTCACGCCGGTGCGACCTGTCGAAATTCTGATTGCAAAAATCATCCCCTATTTCTTTATCGGGCTGCTGGGACTGGTCATGTGCGTGGTCACCGCGCGCGTGCTGTTCGATGTGCCCATTTACGGGTCGATGTGGGTTCTGGTGCTGGCATCCATGCTGTACATGTTTGTGTCCCTGGGCATCGGCCTGCTGATTTCTGCCATGACCAAAAACCAGTTCCTGGCCAGCCAGGTCGCACTGCTGGCAAGCTTTCTGCCGGCCATGATGCTGACTGGATTTATCTTCGATCTGCGCAATGTGCCCACAGCGGTGTACGTCATTGGCCAGTTGGTGCCGGCAACGTACTTTCTTGAACTGGTCAAATCGCTTTTCCTCGCCGGCAACTACTGGCCCATGATCATCAAAAACTGCAGTGTGCTGGCGGTCTATGCCGTCGTTCTGCTGGGGTTGGCGCGTTTTGTCACCCGTAAGAAACTGGATTGAACCCTATGCTGGCCTTTTTCAATTATCTGCTGCGCCTGGCCAATCTTTGCCAGAAGGAATTTATTGCAGTGCTCAAGGACCCAGCCAATCGGGTCATTCTGATCGTGCCGCCGATCCTGCAAAGCCTGCTGTTTGGCTATGCAGCCAATTTCGACTTAACCAACGTCCCCTACGCCGTACTGGATGAAAGTCGCGGCGGCGCATCCACTGAACTGATCGCGCGTTTTGACGGCACCGGGGTTTTTCATCGGGTCGCAACGTTAGATTCTGCCAGCCAGATTTCAGAGGTGATCGATACCGGCTCGGCCCTGCTCGTGGTGCACTTCAGTCCCGATTTCGAACGTCTGCTGTCGGCAGGCCATACCACACCGTTGCAGGTCATTCTGGATGGCCGTAACTCAACCACGGCGGGATCTGCGGTCGGGCAACTACAGGCCATCATATCGGCCTATAACCAGCGCGATGGCCATGAGGCGGCCAAACCGGCAGTGACTGTCATGTCACGCGCCTGGTACAACCCTAATCTGGAGTCGCGCTGGAATATTGTGCCGGCACTGATCGCCTCGCTCAGCATGATACAAACCATCATGCTGGCAGCGCTTTCAGTGGCACGCGAGCGCGAACAGGGCACCTTCGACCAATTGCTGGTAACACCGTATACGCCGCTGCAGATCATGATCGGCAAAGCCATTCCGTCTATTGCCATCGGGCTCTCGCAAGCAATGCTGGTGCTGACGATATCACTTTACTGGTTTGATATTCCGATGACTGGCAGCTTTTGGGCGCTCTTGCTGGCAATGCTGATGTTCATGATAACCATCGTCGGGATCGGCTTGTCCATTTCAGCCCTGTCTGCAAATATGCAACAAGCCATGCTCTACACGTTTGTGCTGATCATGCCGCTCACACTGCTCTCGGGCCTGGCAACACCGGTGAGCAACATGCCCCATTTCATGCAAATGGCCACTTACGCCAACCCGCTACGCTTTGCGATTGACCTGGTGCGAAGAATCTATCTGGAAGGCGCGCCGCTGACGCTGCTATGGCATGACTTTATCCCATTTGTGGGAATCACACTTGTGACCATGCCGCTTGCCGCCTGGCTATTTCGCAACAAGCTATAGCGCTGACAACCAATGCGAGACAGCGCCCAACTACAGCTGGCCTATCCGGCAATAGCGCTCTCGATCACGCGCAGATCACCTGAAAACGGCACCTTGTAGTGGAAATCCTGTGCCTGGCCGAGGGCACTGTCAGCCCAAGCGCAATGTGCCAATCATTTCACGGGCGCCGATTGGAAAAAATAATGGCGTGGCCGGCAAACGCCGGTCCACGCCAATCGCATCCTGCTATCGTATCCTGCTAAGCATTAATATCAACGTAGCCAGTTCGGAATCAGGCCGCTGCCACAGCAGCAGGTGTTGTGGCAGATGCATCTACCGGATGTACGGTTCTGGCGGTCAGCACCAGGCGATTCCAGCCATTGATTGAGACGGTCGCCAGGGTATAGCCGGCAATCTGTGCCTCGGTAAAGAATTGCCGCATGGCGTTGTAATCCTCGTCCGGGGCACCGGTTTGCGAAACAAGCGTAATCGCTTCGGCCCAGGCAATCACTGCACGTTCCCTAGCGCTGAACACCTGCGCTTCACGCCAGACACAAAGCAAGTCCAGTTGCTGTGCGTTCAAGCCATCGGCGCGGGCCTCTTGCAAGTGCATATTCACGCAGAATGTGCAGCCATTGATCTGGGAAGCACGAATCTTGATCAAATGCATGAGGGATTTTTCCAAATCTGGATTCTGCATGACGGCGCCTTCCAGGGCGCACATGGCTTTGTAAACGGCAGGGGCGGCTTTGGTAAAATCGAAACGGGCTTGCATTGTGAACTCCGAAAATGTGTATGACAGTTAAGATATATCGGCTCGGCAAACAGGTACCGACCGGCCATTTAATCTATACATGGCATATTCAGCGAGCACGGCTTGCTGCCCGTGCCGTTGTCTGCTGCCCATGCCAATTGAAATCTATGCATGCATGGTAAAGCAGCATGTGGCCAGATGAAAGAGCCAAGATTGATGATTGGCGATAGGCCATGAAATAAGCTCGGGCCGTGTCGCATGTGGATATGCTCAACAACCGACACTTATATTTCATACCGTCGCGCATTGCCCCCTGTTTTCTGCCAGGTGTTCTTCCAACTGGTCAGCGCGGCATGCATGTCTTTGCATGCATAAAAATGAAGATGGCCGCATCGGAAGCACCATTTCGGTTCCCGCTAGCGGGTTTGTCCTGCACCGCCAATAGCGCATTCGACTGCCTACAACAACGGCAGGATGCGTTCACCCAGTTGGCGAGCCGCGTCGCGCGAGGTAACATTGGTAAAACTCATCAGCAGGCCGTGCGTGACAGGCGGCTTCAGATACCATTCCGAAAGGCCATGCGCAAACATGCCCTGCTCGCAAATTCTGTGCGCAATCGCCACGTCATCCATGTCCACGCCGTCCCGGGGACGCAAAATCAGGTGCATGCCGCCCGGCTGCAGCTCCACGCGCAAGCGATCTCCCAATACGTCCATCAAACCGGCAGCTACTGCTTCACGTCGCTCTGCGTACAAGCGGCGCATCCGCTGGATATGACGGCTGAAATGACCTTCCTTCATGAACGCAGTAACAATCGCCTGCACTAATGCCGGCGCGCCACTACCGTGTATCTGTACCGCTTCGTCGAACCGCGGCACCAACCCTTGCGGAACAACACAGTAAGCCAGACGAAGACCAGGAAACATAACCTTGCTGAACGTACCGGAATAAACCACCCTGCCCTCGCCGTCCAGGCTTTTGAGCGCTGGCAATGGGCGACCCAGATAACGGTATTCACCGTCGTAATCGTCTTCGATAACCCACGCATCACTTTGCGCGGCCCAGTCCAGCAATGCCAGACGCCGCGCCAGCGACAGCGACACACTCAAGGGGCTCTGGTGCGCCGGTGTGACGACCGCCAGACGGGCATCTGCAGCAAGCCGTTTTCCTTGCTCAACACAAATACCATCGTAATCAACAGGCACCGGAACCAGCGACATTCCCACACTTCTCAGTACATCTTTGGTCGGTTCATAGCCAGGATCTTCCACCCACGCCTTGTCGCCCGCCATTAGCAATGTGCGCGACACCAGATCAATGGTGCCCCGATAGCCCGATGTAATAAATACCTGTTGCGGAACGCAATCGATGCCGCGCGACACCCGCAAATAGCCGGCAATGGCCTCACGCAATATCGTGGCGCCGGCAAAGGGTGGATAAACCATATCCTGGATCTGGGTGCTGCGTGCACAGCGGGCGGCCAGACGAGCCCAGATCTTGCGTGGGAAGGCATCCAACGCAGGCAATCCCATCTGGAACGGCGCAACCGGCTGATGCTGCGGCAGCGCGGTAAATGACGTAGAAACAGGCTCGACCGGTAATGGCGCCCCGCCAAGATGTTCGAGCCCGGGCATGACCACCGTTCCGGCCTGCCCTCGCGCCTGCACGTAACCTTCAGAGGCCAGCAAACTGTAGGCGGTCTCAATCGTGCCGCGCGCCAGGCCCAGTTCTTTGGCCAACGCACGCGCTGCAGGAATTCGCTGGCCTGGCGATATCAAGCCGTCGGTGATGGCATTGCGCAGGCGCAGATAAATCTGCTGATACAAAGGCATGCTGGCCTGAGGATCCAGAGACGATAAACCATAGCGTTGTGTCTGATTCATGGACTAGTCCGTATCGTAGTTCTTGGCTCTTCAGATTATGTCATAACGGCATTACCATCTGTCTCTATAGGCCTATCACATTTGAAAAGGAAACCGTAAATGGCACAAGTAGCCCAAGGCGCCGGCGCTATCGGTGAGTCCGACAGCAACGAAACACCGGAAAAATCAGATACCATCATATTGGCGCACCTGGATAATGAAACCCAGATCCGCGCCGCCTTTGCCGTCATGCAACAATTGCGCCCGCATCTGGCAAATGCGGATGATATGCTTGAACGCGTGCAGCGCATGCAGCAAAATGACGGCTATCGCATGCTTGCCATCTGGAATAACACAGATGTGATTGCAATCGCAGGTTATCGCCTGCAGGAAAACCTCATCTACGGGCCGTTTCTGTATGTAGACGATTTGATTACAGTGGACACAGCCAGAGGCCAGCGTTGCGGGGCCAGACTGCTGCAAGCGCTGCAAAACATAGGCATTGATGCCGGGTGCGCGCGTCTTGTTCTGGATACCGGCCTGGCCAATTCGCTTGCACAGCGCTTCTATTTTCGCCAAGGTCTGCTGAGCACAGCTCTGCATTTTGGCATGACGCTACCGGCCACCAACTGATCCAACCCGGATAATACCCTTTATGAAAATTGGGCTCATAATAAATTAATCACAATTGTAATAAACAGTTTGCTATCGCTATCTTTCCTGCAACCGGATAGGTAAGCATCGAATACGGAACGCCAATGAAATTATTGCATTTAACATTCAGCCCACGTGGCGAAGAATCTGAAAGCACGCAGCTTTCCCAGGCCATTGTAAATCGGTTGCGCAGCCAGCACTCAGTAGGACGCATCATTCGTCGCGACTGGCGTTTACATGCTACCTCTGCAATTGATGCCGACTATGCCAAAGCACTGGCCAATGCAGCTCGTAGCAGCCCAGATAGTTTGACGTATGAGGGGTCGCTGGAAGAATCAGAAAGGCTGATATGCGAACTTGAAGAAGCTGACCTGGTTGTCATTGGCACACCCATGCACAACTTCACCGTGCCCGCCTCGCTCAAGACCTGGATAGATCTTGTGGTACGCGTCAATCGCAGTTTCAATATCACACCTGCAGGCAAAGTGGGCACGCTGGCCAACAAACCTGTTTATATCGCGATCGCATCCGGGGGCTTTTTCGGCAGTGAACACAGTCGTCAGCCAGATTTTCTAACGCCTTATCTGAAAGCCATTCTGGCCACGATCGGATTACATGATCTGCGCTTTTTTTCGGCTCAGGGGATGGCGCTGAATCAGGATAAAGTCAAAGCGCAGCGGCAGGATGCGCTTGATCATGTGATGAATATTGGCGCCGCAATAACGCAGGTTGAATAACGTTGCCGCTATAGATATCTGTTCCAGATTCGGTAACAGGTGTGTCGATCTTCGTTATGCTAAAGGGCGCGTATCAGGCTTTGTTAAAAGGTGGTTGGAACAGTCAGCGAAACGTAATGCCATTTCGTTCATCTGTGCTGCCAAATGCCACCTTACTTCCCAATACAAAAATTCGAAAATATCTCACCCAGCAAATCATCGCTGGAGAACTGGCCGGTAATACTCCACAGCGACTCGTGTGCAAGCCGCAATTCCTCGGCGAAAAGATCCAGCACGCGATCGTTTTGCGCAGCATGTTCCTTTGCATTAAGCAAATGTTGCGCTGCTTTTTGCAAGGCTTCCAGATGACGTTCGCGAGCCAGCCACGGTGATTCGGCGCCCGGGTTCCAACCGGCAATCTGCAACAGTTTGCTGCGCAGCACATCCAGGCCGGTTTCGTGAACCGCTGAGATCAGAATGCGCGAGACCTCGTGCGTGCTGGCTGTATTGCCGTCTGCCGCGGGTCGCGCAATCAACGCTTTCAGGGCCTGCTCGTTAAGCAGATCGATTTTGTTGAATACTTCCAGTACCGGTGTGCGTTGTGGCAGCCGCCGTGTAATACCGGCATCCAGCTCGTCGTTTGGCGTACGCGCATCCTGCAAGTGAATAATCACATTTGCCTTGGCAATTTCCGCCCAGCTGCGCGCGATGCCAATGCTTTCCACGGTATCGTCAGTGTCGCGCAAGCCTGCCGTGTCCACGATATGAATGGGCACGCCTTCAATGTGGATCTGCTGCGTGACTTTGTCACGCGTGGTGCCGGCAATCGGAGTGACAATTGCAATATCGTCGCCTGCCAGGGCATTAAGCAGGCTGGATTTGCCAACATTCGGCTGGCCCGCCAGTACGACGTGCAAGCCTTCGCGCAGAATCATGCCCTGGCGCGCCTGGCGCACCAGTTCTGCCATGTCGCCGAGAATCCCACCCAGTGTTTCTCGCGCCTGGTATTTTTCCAGAAATTCGATTTCTTCTTCGGGAAAGTCCAGCGTGGCCTCTACCAACATGCGCAGATGAATGATTTGATCCGCCAGATTGTTCACCTGTGCAGAAAAGGAACCGCTTAAAGAGGCCATGGCGCTGCGCGCAGCTGCCTCTGAGGAAGCGTCGATCAGATCGGCCACGGCCTCGGCCTGTGCCAGATCCAGACGGTTGTTCAGAAAAGCGCGCTGAGTAAACTCACCGGGCTCGGCATGACGCATGCGCAGTGGCACGCCCACCTGCAGACAACGATCAAGTATTCTTTTCAATACTGCCGGACCGCCGTGGCCCTGCAATTCCAGCACATCTTCGCCGGTGTACGAATGCGGCGCGCGAAAATAAATGGCGATGCCTTCGTCAATGGGCTCGCCCTTGCTGTCGCAAAATGGCAGAAAATAGGCATGGCGCGCCGCCAGTTCCCGCCCGAACAGCTGCGAGATCAGGCCGGTCAGATCGGGGCCGGAGATACGAATGACGCCGATACCGCCGCGCCCTGGCGCGGTTGCGATAGCAGCAATGGGATCGTTGGCAGGTGCAGACATAGGCGAAACATCAGTGAAGTTAGCCTATTATATCGGTTATTTCAGGGGCTGATCGGCAAACTTGCCCAATA
>JBOIGK010000273.1:0-2125 GCA_050742695.1 Advenella sp.
TGGTTGTACCGGCAGCGCCTGCGCGAAATTATCGTGGGCACGTTCACCGGTAACCGGACCGAGCAGCGTTTTACCATGAATCTGATCATTGCCTTTTTGCCGGCAGCCATTATCGGCCTGCTGCTGATCAAACATATCAGTCAACTGCTCGATGGCAAGTTCATGGTTTACGCTTTTACGCTTGTGGTGGGCGGCATCATTATGCTCTGGGTGGAACGGCGTCCCTCCATGGCCAAGCACACCAGCCTGCAGGAGCATGAACTGGCCCATCAGACCAGAAGTCTGGAAGATATCACCTGGAAGCAGGCGCTGGTTGTGGGGTTTGCTCAATGTCTGGCCATGATTCCGGGCACATCGCGTTCGGGCGCGACGATTATTTCTGGCATGATGGCCGGTATTCATCGCAAGACAGCGACCGAGTTTTCCTTTTTCCTGGCCATGCCAACCATGATCGCCGCCACAGTATTGAGCTTGTACAGGCACGGCGGTCAGCTGAGCCAGAGTAATCTGCTCGCGGTCGTGCTGGGCTTTGTTGCCGCCTATATCAGTGCATTGGTTGTGGTGCGTGCCCTGATGCGATTTTTGTCCAGTGCGTCCTACCGTCCTTTCGGCTGGTACCGTATCGTCTTTGGCATTATCGTTGCGCTATGGGCCTGGAACCAGGTAACCTAGTTTTTATCGAACCCGCAGAAAATGAGAAAATGCCGGCATTGCCCGGCATTTTCTCATTTTGTTGTCTGTCAGCCGCTGTGATGCACGGCGGTGCTGCTTATTGCATGCGTGATCGTGCTAAAGCCATCGCAGGCTATTGCGCGGCGCGCAGTGCGGCGTAGCCGTTACTGAGCACAACAACATTGCGCTCCTGGACGCTGGCCTGAAAGTGAATCTGATCGGCGCCTTCGCGCCAGATGTCGCAAACCAGTGTTTCACCCGGATACACCGGCGCCGAAAAGCGGGCATCAAAACGGTATAGCAAAGCAGAATCGTTATTGCAGCAGTCCTGTATAACTGCTCTTGCGGCATGCCCGTAGGTGCACAGTCCGTGCAAAATCGGCCGCTCGAAACCGGCAGCAGCGGCTGTCTGCGGGTCAATATGCAGCGGATTCGGATCAGCATTCAGGCGATAGAGAATGGCCGCATTGGGCGCAACGGCAATCCTGCGCTGATAATCGGGCGCACGCACAGGCACCTTGGGCAAGGCAGCCACGGGGGCATCACCCTGTCCGAATCCACCGTCTGCACGGCAAAATGTGGTCTGCTGGATGGTGGCGACAAGCGTACTGTCTGCATCGTACATATTGCGTTCTGCAATGACCAGCGCACCCTTGTCGGCACCTTTGTCTATCACATGCGAAATATGTGTCTTGCCGGTCAGTACGCCTTCGGCTGCCAGTGGCTTGTGCCAGATGCTGCGTTGCTCACCATGTACCAGTTTGACCCAGTTGATCCCGGTTGCTGGGTCTTGCATCCAGAAGCCTGGATAGCACAGAATGCTGCTCATAGTGGGAAACGCCTGCAGCTGTTTTTCATATACAAATTGCAGTTGAGATGGATCCAGTGGGTCCGAGCCCAGGCCGATACCCAGCGCATACAGTATGCTGTCGCGTTGAGTATAGCTGTGGCGGGTATCGGCAAAACGCCAGTTCTTGATCCGTTCGTAGTCCAGTGGCATGTGGCTGCTCCTTGTGATCAGATGGGATCCCAGTTAATGACGTCGGGAGAGCGTTCCAGTTTATGAAATTGGCCCTGCATGGCCGGGATGGCAATCTGGGCGATCAGCTCGGGTGTCCAGCCATCGGACATATGCACGGAACGAACTGGACGAGGCTGGCTAAAGAGAAGAATTTCATTGGCCCTTACCCCGAAAATCTGGCCGGTTACTTCTGCTGCGGCATCGCTGCCCAGATAGACAGCCATTGGCGCGATCTTATGCGTTTCCATTTTCTGCAGCTTCTGCACCCGCGCTTTCTCTTCAGGCGTTTCGGCAGGAATGGAACTGGTCATGCGGCTCCAGGCAAACGGCGCAATGCAATTGGATCTGACGTTATATCGAGCCATGTCAAGTGCAATAGACTTGGATCAGGCGGCGATACCCAGCTTGGCGGCGGAGTAGTTGGATTGGCCG
>JBOIGK010000274.1:0-1838 GCA_050742695.1 Advenella sp.
GGCACTATCCTGATAGCGGATGATGCCATCAGCCTTGCTGCTGCAGCGCAAACCTATAAGGAGCGCAGCAAAAACAGTTCGGCCGGCGGCAAGATTGGCGTGTCAGCCGGCTACGAAAATGGCTCTGCGGCAATCGGCATTACGGTAGGCGCCAATGTTGGCAAGGGCCATGGCAAGGGCGATGAAACCCGCTATGAATATACCCATGTGGGCGATCGCAATAGCCGGACCGTGCTGCACAGCGGTGGGGCAACCACCCTGAAGGGCGCACAGGTGGCAGGTTCGCAAGTGGTGCTGCAGGCATCGGATCTTTACATAGAAAGCCTGCAAGACACCTCGACCTACAAGGGCAAGCAGGTAAACGCCCAGGGCGAAGTCACCATTGGATACGGAGCCTCCGGATCTGGCAGCGCGTCCAAATCCAAAATCTCGGCGGACCACGCCAGTGTCAATGAACTATCGGGCATCTTTGCACAGGATCTGGGTTACCAGATCTACGTTGACGGTCATACCGATCTGACGGGGGCAGTCATTACCTCCAGCGCCCAGGCTGAGGCCGAGGGACGAAATAGCCTGACGACGGGTACGTTGGCCGCGCGCGACATCAAAAATTACAGTCGGGTCAAGGCGACTAGCGTTGGTATTGGCGGGGATGGTGGCTTCATGCCGGGAGGCAGTAAAAGCATGCAGGCCAGCATGGGCTTTGGTTCGGTCAGCAGCAATGAGAGCAGCGTGACCAAAAGCGGCATCAATACCGCCAATATCACCATCACCCAGCCGAAGGCGCAGCAGGATCGTACCGGCAAATCCGTTGCCGAGACCGTCGTCGCCATAAAAACGCCGCTCACAAGTGATGAGGCGCTGGCCTATACGGGCCTGGGAAACACCTTTGACAAGGAAGCGGTCCAGAAAGAAATCGACCTGCAACGCGACGTATCGCAGGCCTTCAGCAAAAACAGCCAGGAGGCATCCGCCGAACTTAAAAAACGCATGGTCCTAAACGATGCCCTGTTGGAGGCGGGGCTGATCAGCGAACAAGAGCGCGATGCGCGCAATTCCTCGCTGCGCAACTATGCGTGGATACTTGAAACCGTCTCTGCCGGGCTGGCGATCCCCTCCAACAGCCTGGCCGGCTCGCTGGTGGCAGCGGCCAGTCCGACCATTGCCAAGGAAATAGGCCAGCAGTTCAAGCAGACTGGTCAGGAAGGTAGCGCTGGGCACTACCTGGCGCACACAGGATTGGGCGCGGTTGTGGCTGCGGCGACTGGCAACAACATCGCCGGCAACGCCCTCGCCGCCGCAGGTGCAGAAGCGGCTGCGCCGATTGCAGCCAGCTGGATCTATGGCAAAGATGTAAGCCAATTGACACCGGATGAGAAAGCGACGGTGAGTTCCATTGCGGGGTTAGCCGGCGCAGGGATTGCCGGGGCTGCTGGTGGTGATGGCCAAAGTGTGGTCAGCGGCAGTGTGGTGGGGCGTACCTCGGTGGAGAATAATTATTTGAGCAGCAGCCAGCAAGCTCAAATGGATAAAGAGTATTCGGAGTGTCACGATCGGTTGTGCAAGGCAAGTACGGTTGCTCAATGGACGGCGATCAGCCTGGGACAAGACGGCGTCTTCGCATCGGGCATGGTTGCGGGTGTTCCTGCATCAATGTACGAAGGCGTGGAAGCCCTCGTGAAAATGGGCTTGAGTCCAATCGAGACGTTAGAAGCGATAAAGTCGTTGGTCATGAGTGGCGATCTGGTGGGCAATGTTGCTGACAGCATGAAGCAGTCCTATATCGAACGTATAGATCGTCTGGTTACGGAGTATGAGCGAGCCGGGGCGAGTGGATC
>JBOIGK010000275.1:0-4769 GCA_050742695.1 Advenella sp.
GAAATGGCCCCGTCAAAGGCCGGCCGCGACATGTATCTGGATGACAAGGGCCAGGTCATCAATAATAAATCGCTGTATACCCACTTTGCCGTTGGCGTACCGGGTACGGTCAAAGGGATGGAGCATGCCCTGAAAAAATGGGGCACCATGCCGCTGGCAGAGGTGATGCAGCCGGCAATTGCCCTGGCAGAAAAGGGATACGCCGTCAGCCCGACGCTGGCCGAAGCGTTGGCCGTGGAAAAAGACAACCTGGGCAAGTGGGAAAACACCAAGGCCATTTTCTTCAAGGATGGCGAGCCGCTCAAGGCAGGCGAGCAACTGGTCATGAAAGATCTGGCCAATTCCATGAAAATGATCGCCGAACAGGGTAGTGATGCATTTTACAAGGGCGCCATTGCCGAGCAGATTGTCCAGGAAATGAGCAAGCATCAGGGTCTGATCAGCAAAGAAGACCTGGCCAACTACAAAGTGGTGGAACGCGAGCCGGTTACCGGCGATTATCGCGGCTACAAGGTTGTATCCATGCCGCCTCCGAGCTCGGGTGGTATCCATATCATTCAGATGTTGAATGTGCTGGAACACTTCCCGCTGAACGAATCGGGCCCCAACAGCGCTAAAACCATTCGCCTGATGGCAGAAACCATGAAGCGCGCTTATGCCGACCGGTCCGAATATCTGGGTGATACCGATTTTGTCAAAGTGCCGCAAAAAGGCCTGATCGCCAAATCCTACGCTGACGATCTGGCCAAACTGGTGGCCGAAGAGAAAGTGACGCCTGCCAAGGATATCAAGCCCGGCGCGCCGCAGAAATATGAAAGCGACCAGACCACCCATTACTCTGTTGTAGACAAGGACGGCAATGCGGTCGCAGTCACTTATACGCTGAATCTGAATTTCGGCAGCGGGATTGTGGCTGGTAATACTGGCATTCTGCTGAACAATGAGATGGATGACTTTTCGGCCAAGCCGGGCGTACCCAATGCCTTCGGCCTGATTGGCGGAGACGCTAATGCTATTGAACCTGGCAAGCGGCCACTGTCGTCCATGACGCCAACCATGGTACTCAAGGACAACAAGCCCTGGCTGGTGACCGGTAGCCCCGGCGGTGCCCGCATTATCACAACTGTGTTGCAGACGCTCACCAACAGTATTGATTTTGGCATGAACCCGGCTGTCGCTGCTGCCCTGCCGCGTTTTCACCACCAATGGCTGCCTGATGAACTGCGGCTGGAGCCCGGATTCAGTCCCGATACCATCGAGTTGTTGAAAAAACAAGGCTACAAGGTCGTCGTCAAGCCGACAATGGGCCGCACGCAAACCATACAGATTCGCGACAATATGATGTATGGCTATTCTGATCCGCGTAATCCGGATGGCGTCACCCTGGGGTACTGAAATCGCGGGGTGAGTGACAGTATGGACGGTCTGCATTTTTGCAGGCCGTTTTTCAAAGAGGATGGCGGTGGCACAGGCGGGCGCCATTTTTTTTGAATACCTTGCGAGGCGACGCTGGTGAGGTTCGCTCGACCTTATGGTCAGCCGTCTCGGGTAGCACTCGGCGCCTTGCTTCATTTGTATTGTTATGGCGGCTATGCCATTTATGTCGGCTATGTCGCCCACACCCAAAACCCCAATGCGATGTATGACAAGGGCAAATTCCACCTGCCGCTTTGGTATGATGGGCCGGCAAACCTGATGCCGGACATCGTGAAGCGCCGCATGTGTTGACCCGTGCTGTTGCTGCATTTGGCCTGGCCAGGTCGAGCAGTCACGCAAAAAGGAATGTCATGAGCAAATCACTCGTCCAATTATTGAATACAACATATCCGCTGATTCAGGCGCCTATGGCGGGCGTTTCCACGCCGGCACTGGCTGCTGCCGTATCGGAGGCCGGTGCACTGGGCTCATTGGGGCTGGCATCAGCCTCGCTGGATCAGGCGCGCAGCATGATCACCGAAGTCCAGAGCCTGACGCGCAAACCGGTAAACATCAATTTCTTCTGTCATCAGCCAACTACGCCGGACCACGCGGCAAGCCAGGCGTGGCTGGCACACCTGCGTCCCATGTTCGAAGAGTTCGGGGCCACGCCGCCATCAGAGCTGAAGGACATTTACCGGCCGTTTCCGGGTTATGTCGATATGCTTGAACTGGTGCTGGAAACCCGTCCGGCGGTGGTCAGTTTCCATTTCGGCCTGCCGTCGCAGGAATATATTAACGCGTTGAAAAACGCAGGCATCCTCCTGATGGCCAGCGCAACCACGCCTGCAGAGGCCCGGCAGATCGAGGCGGCCGGCATTGATGTACTGGTTGCCCAGGGATATGAAGCCGGCGGGCATCGGGGCGTATTCGATCCGGAAAATGGCGATGCCCAGTATGGTACGTTCGCCCTGGTGCATATGCTGGCAACCCAATCCGCATTGCCCGTGGTGGCCGCAGGCGGCATTATGGACGGTGCTGCCATCAAGGCCGCGCTGGCCCTGGGCGCGGCTGGGGTGCAATGCGGCACGGCCTTTGTGCTGTGCCCGGAATCGGCCGCCAACGCCGCCTATCGCAAGGCGCTGCAAAGCGAACGCGCTTATGACACCCGTGTTACGACAACGCTGTCGGGGCGCGCGGCGCGTGGTTTGCGCAACCGGCTGTATATTGATGAACCGACCAGCGCTCGTCCGCCCACCCCCGGCTATTCCATGACCTATGATGCGGCCAAGGCACTGAATGCCGCCGCCAGCGCCAAAGGCAACTATGATTTTGCCGCGCAATGGGCAGGTCAGGCCGCAGCATTGGCCCGGGCGATGCCGGCCGCGCAAATGGTGGAGACACTGGTCAGGGAAGCCGGCTGGTAGTCGTCGGGCTGTGCTGCCGTCGGGGATGGCAATGAAGACTCATGGCGTTGTATTAGGCCGACCTGGAAGAAAAATCGTCTGCAATTCCCAGCCGTTGCAGGATCGCAAAAGAGTCTGCCCCCAATTTTGGTGCGGTGCCCAGGGATGCCTCTTCCGGACGCATCCCGGGCATGCGTACCACCGGCAATGGCGTACCATAACCCAGATCCATTTCCTGGAAAATATCGTACGCTTGTGCTTGCGGATCTTGGCGAAATTCGTCGTAGTTCTGCACAGGCTGACAAATCAGATCAATCTGTCGGGCGCCGGCAATCCAGTGAGCAGTCGGTTTTGCAACCAGTTGCGCCTCGATCAGAGCGCGCAACGTATCCTGATTGGCATAGCGAGCTTGTTGTGTTGCGTAATCCGGATCGGACAGCAGATCAGCACGGCCAATCATTGTAATAAAGTCCGTTACCTGCTGGTCTCGCATTGCGCTCAGGGCGATATATCCATCCTGGGTTTTGTATATCCCGATGGCGGCAAACAATTCCCGGCTGATAACGCCATTGGTTGCAGCATACTCAGCGTATTTGGGACCTTGTACTGCGCTGATCCCATGCATCAGGCTCAGGTCAATATACTGCCCCTTGTTGCCTGGGCGGTGCCGACGCATCAATGCACCCAGTACCGCATTGCTTCCGTAGATACCTGTAACAATATCGACCACCGAAACCCGCACACGCACGGGATTGACCATATCGCCCGCAGCATATGAGAATCCGGTATAGGCCTGCATGGCCGCATCCGTCGCCGGCAAGTCGCGATGCGGCCCGGTCTGGCCAAAGCCGGTCACTGACAAATAGACCAGTCCCGGGTTGATGCGGCATACATCGTCATAGGACAAGCCCAGGCGGGCCATCACGCCCGGGCGGTAGCTTTCAATCAGGACGTCGGCCCTGGCAATCATGGCTAGCGCTTTTTCTTTGTCGACGGAATCCTTCAGATTCAGTACCGTCCCATCTTTACCACGATTGAAATAGCCGAAGAGAACGCTCGTCTCGCCGTGGCGATGACCCAGGCCTCGCAGCCAGTCCCCGGAGGGCGGTTCGATCTTGATGACATCAGCACCCATTTCGGCCAGCAGGCAGGCGCAGTGAGGTCCTGCTATTCCCTGGCTGAAGTCCAAAACGACAATATCTGTTAACGCATTACTCAACATAACCAGCCCTTATCCCAGTGAGATATTTGATTTGCGAATCACATCCCGCCATTTTTTTGTCTCTGATTCAATTTTCTCACCAAATTCGGCCGGGGTGCTGATTGTTGGCGTTACCCCCAGTGTGTTGAGTTTTTCCTGAATCTCAGGCTGATTCAGAACCTTGGTCACCGCCTGGTTTAGTGTTTGTACGATGTCTTTGGGCGTGCCGGCCGGCGCAAGCAGTCCATACCATCCACTTGCTTCAAAGCCGGGCACGCCTGACTCTGCAATCGTTGGTACGTCAGGCAAGATGGCGGAGCGCTCTGCGGTCGTGATGCCCAGCGGCAGCAATCGTCCTGATTTGATCAAAGGTACCACAGACGCAAGCGACGAGTACGCAATGTCGGTTTGTCCACCCGCCACATCGGTATTGGCGGCGCTCTCGCCTTTATACGGAACATGCACTGCGCTCAGTCCGCTTTCGCTCTTGAATAATTCCATGGTCAGGTGCGAGGTCGTCGCATTTCCTGCTGACGCATAGCTGAGGGCGTGGGGGTTAGCCTTGGCCTGGTCTATCAATTGCTTGACCGATTTGATGCCTGTTTTGGCGTTGGTAATGAGCACCAGCGGAAAACTGCCCAGTGTGGCAACGGGCGTAAAATCGCGTTGCGTATCATAGGGAAGTGTTTTGTACAGGCTGCTGTTTACCGCAGCAACACCCTGGTAGACCAGAATAAGGGTATATC
>JBOIGK010000276.1:0-4198 GCA_050742695.1 Advenella sp.
GGACCGTTGTACCCGTAATATACCCTGCCCCAGGCCCTGCCAGAAAGGCCACAGCGTTGGCGACATCAGCAGGCTGACCCAGGCGGCCCAAGGGAATCTGACCCAGCAGGGCTGCAGTCTGGTCGTCGCCCAGGGCACGCGTCATATCGGTATCGATAAAACCCGGCGCCACACAGTTAACGGTAATATTACGACTGCCCAGCTCGCGCGCCAATGCACGCGTCATTCCTGCCACGCCAGCCTTGGCGGCAGCATAGTTGGCCTGTCCGGGGTTACCGGCAGATCCCACGACCGATGTCACGTTGATGATACGGCCGGCGCGCGCTTTCATCATGACCCGCAGAACGCCGCGCGAGAGCCGGAATACCGAATCCAGATTGGTGCCGATCACGGCAGACCAATCGTCGTCTTTCATGCGCATGGCCAGGCCATCGCGCGTAATACCAGCATTGTTGACCAGAATATGAGGACCACCCTCTTTGCCCAGCTCTGCCAGCAAGGCATCGCAGGCGGCGGCGTCGGTCACATTGAGCACCACGCCACGACCCTGATTGCCCGCAAGCAGGTCGCTGATGGCCTGCGCACCGGCTTCGGATGTAGCGGTACCCACAACTGTGGCACCGCGTTTGGCCAGTTCAAGCGCGATTGCCTTGCCCAGGCCACGACTGGCCCCGGTGACCAGCGCAATCTGGCCCGTAAGTTCTTTCTGTTCTGACATGCCTGTTCCTTATGCGTTGATTTGAGCGAGCGCGGCATCCAGGGATGCCTGATCATTGACAGATACCGTCACCAGTTCAGGTTCGATACGCTTGATCAATCCGGCAAGCACCTTGCCGGGACCGCATTCCACCACATGGGTAACGCCGCGGGCCTTCATGGCTCTGATCGTTTCCACCCAGCGCACCGGATGCCAGGCCTGGCGCACCAGCGCATCGGCGATAGCCTGGGTACTGGTGGCAACCGCAACATCGACGTTATTGATAATCTCTGCCCTGGGCATATTCAGTGTCAGCTCGCCAAGCGCCTGTTGCAGCACCGCGGCAGCAGGCTCAAGAAGCCGCGAGTGAAATGGCGCGGACACCGGCAGCAGCAACGCCCGTTTGGCCCCTTTTGCCTTGGCCAGGTCGCAGGCGCGCTGCACCGCGTCCTTGTGCCCGGCAATCACTACCTGGGCCGGCGCGTTAAAATTGACCGCTTCAACAATGGTATCTGTACTGGCTTCGCTGCAAACCGCGAGCACGGTCTCGTCATCCAGCCCCAGAATCGCCGCCATGCCGCCGGTGCCCACCGGTACAGCCTCCTGCATTGCGCTGGCGCGAATGCGCACCAGGCGCACAGCATCTTCAAGCGAGAAAGTGCCTGCAGCGGTCAGGGCCGAGTATTCGCCCAGGCTGTGTCCTGCCATGACCTCGGGCTCGGGGCCGCCAGCCTGGCGCCAGGCATCATACATGGCCACACTGCAGGCCAGCATGACCGGCTGCGTGTTGACAGTAAGATTGAGTTCTTCGGCAGGTCCCTGCTCGACAAGGGCGCCCAGATCCTGGCCCAGTGCCGTGGATGCGCGCTGCATGGCAGCGTCGATGACCGGGTTGCCCACCCATCCGGCAAGCATGCCGACGGTTTGTGAACCCTGTCCTGGAAATACGAATGCGAGTTTCATGGTTTTCTGTATTGAAGTGAAAATTCAGATGCGGGCCAGAACGGAGCCCCAGGTAAAACCGCCCCCCACGCCTTGCATGAGAACCAGATCACCTTTTTTGATACGACCGTCGCGACGCGCCACATCAAAGGCCAGCGGCACGCTTGCAGCAGAGGTATTGGCATGTTCGCCCACCGTCGCAACCACTTTTTCGCCGGGAATGCCCAATTTGCGCCCCAGGAAATCGATGATCCGGATATTGGCCTGATGCGGCACCATCCAGTCCAGATCGCTGATCTGAACGCCTGCTTTTTCGCATACCTGGCGTGCCGACTTATCCAGAACCGTGACGGCCTTCTTGAAAACAGACTGCCCATCCATACGCAGGAAGGGGTCGCCGGTGACCTGACCATTTTCGATCCGCCCGGCGGTATTCAGAATTGTGTGCAGCGAACCATCGGCATTCAGTTGCGAGGCCAGTATGCCTGGCTCATCGGATGCCGTGAGCACCATGGCGCCGGCGCCGTCACCAAAAAGAACGCAAGTGGCGCGATCGTTCCAGTCCAGAATCCGGGAGAACACTTCGGCGCCAATCACCAGCGCGTTGCGTGCGTTGCCAGCCCGGATAAAACTGTCGGCGGTAGCCAGCGCATATACAAAACCACTGCAGACGGCCTGGATATCGAACGCAGCGCCACCCTTGTTGCCCAGTTTTGCCTGAATCAGGCAGGCGGTACTGGGAAATATGAAATCGGGGGTGGAAGTCGCAACAATAATCAGATCAAGGTCAGCCGCAGCAATACCGGCATCGGCAAGCGCCTTTTCGGCAGCCAGAAAGCCCAGTTCGCTGGAGGTCACGCCAGGATCAGCCAGATGCCGCTGATGAATACCAGTACGGGTCACAATCCATTCGTCGGACGTTTCAAGACCCCGCTGGGCCATATCTTGAGCAAGCATCGTGTTGGTGACACATTTGGGGGGTAAATAACTTCCCGTACCCACGATGGTTGAATAAGTCATGTATGGCTCCGAAGACAATTTAAATAAGTAAAGCAGGCAATTTTATAGTTTTTATGACTATTATGCGCTGCTTTCCGTATTTTTTGAGCGAATGAGCTGACTGATCTGCAGTACGGAGCTGGAGGTTTTTTCCAGCAGTTTGCTGGCAACCGCCTCCCGGGCGCGCTCAAGCGCAACGGTGTAGGCGTAGATATCGGCAGAACCGTGACTTTTGATGACAACCCCACGCAGACCAAGCAAGGCCGCACCATTATGGTTACGCGAATCAACCCGATTGCGAAAGCGGCTCAGAACAGGCCGCGCAAACAGACCAGCGGCCATCGTGAACGGGTTGCGCATAAATTCATCACGAATCATGCTGCCGATCATCTTGGACAAGCCCTCAACGGACTTGAGCACAACGTTGCCGACAAAACCGTCGCAGACCACCACATTGGTGGTGCCCTTGAAGATATCGTCGCCTTCGACATTACCGTAGAAATTCAGATTGCTGGCGCGCAGCAGCTCGGCCGCTTCCTTGACCACATCATTGCCCTTAATGGCCTCCTGCCCGATATTGAGCAGCCCGATAGTGGGATTTTCAATGTGCTCAACCGATTGCGACAACGCCGCGCCCATGATGGCAAACTCAAGCAGATGCTCTGCCGAGCAATCGACATTGGCGCCCAGATCAAGCACGGTCGTGGTACCACCTCGCTGATTGGGAATAGCGGCAGCAATGGCTGGACGATCGATCCCATCCATGGTTTTGAGAACATAGCGGGAAATGGCCATCCAGGCACCGGTATTGCCTGCAGAGACGCAGGCATCGGCACGATCCTCCTTGACGCAGGTCACCGCCACGCGCATGGAAGAATCTTTTTTCTTGCGCAGCGCCATATCAACCGGATCGTCCATGGTAACCACTTCGGATGCAGCGACAATTTCAAATTGTGCGGGATTTGCCGGACGAGCCTGTTTCAAGGCAGCGGCTACCTGATCAGGCAGACCTACCAACAAAAAACAGGTATCAGGAAACTTTGCGGCGACCTGAACGGCCGCCGGAACGGTGACGGGAAGGCCGTGATCGCCTCCCATACAGTCAATTGCAATTCTGATCACTATAAATAATGTTTCCGTTACGGTAATACACAAGAAGCGGCCAGGTACGTATCGAACGACAGCCCCGACAGACGGCCTCTTCCCTTACCGGTTAAACAGAGAATTATTCGTCGTTTTTGGTTTTCAGAACTTTGCGACCACGATATACGCCGTTGGGGCTGATGTGGTGACGCAGGTGCAGTTCACCTGTGGTTGGCTCGATTGCTGTCGCTGGTGCGGTCAGAAAATCGTGCGAACGGTGCATACCGCGTTTTGAAGGTGTCTTTTTGTTTTGTTGAACGGCCATGATGACTCCGAAAATAAAACTGCACAACCCGAAAATTATGCAGAAAATAGGTTAAGTTACTGCTTCTTTAAAGCTGCCAGCGCCGCAAACGGCGATGGTTTTTCGTCTGCCCCTTCGGGCGTTTCCTGATTGTCATACTGCACGCATGCATA
>JBOIGK010000277.1:0-5615 GCA_050742695.1 Advenella sp.
TGGGCGTCATTCAACTGTTCTTTAATACTTTCCTTTTTGCCAAGGGAAGAAGCATTGTTCATGGTCACGATTTCCTGCGTTCCTGAAAAAAGCGGCGAAGCAACTGGCCGCACTCTGTTTTCAACACCCCCGACACAATGACGGTGTGATGATTGATCTGTTTGTTGTCCTGCACCGCGATCACGCTACCGCAGGCACCGGTTTTCGGGTCTGCTGCACCGTACACCACCCGGCTTACTCTGGCATGCGTTATGGCGCCCATACACATAATGCATGGCTCCAGCGTAACGTACAGGGTAATACCGGGAAGCCGGTAATTGTCCAGATCCCGGCCACACTGGCGCAAGGCAATGATTTCGGCATGCGCAGTAGGATCGCGGTCTGTAATCGTTCTATTGTACCCTTTTCCCAGCACATTCCCTGATGAATCGACGGCAATAGCGCCAACCGGCACCTCGCCCAGTGCATAGGCCATGTGCGCCTGTTCCAGCGCCAGCGCCATGAACTGCACGTGATTCAACGGTGTGATTTGCATATTTTCGCGACGGTTGCGGCGATGATCGACATCCATGCATTTTATCCGGGTATGGACGCAAACATAAAGCAAAAGCCGAACGCCGGCGCGATAAGCCCGTTTTTGAGAGCTCGCACAACAGGGATGGCGAAGGGTAACCGCTTGTGGCTTTGCGCGTGTTGTACCGGTTTTGCCCGTCGGCGTCGCGGCAGCATCGGCTTGCGCGCCCGCAGCCCAGGTACAAAGCCGCCAGACACGAGCGCTTGCCGGTCAGGCTACCAGCGATGCGTATAGCTGACATTCAAGACCGCCCCGGCCGCCGGGAGCCGACTGGTGTTGTTGCTATTGCGCATCAGTTGGCTGTACAAGGGATAGTAGTGGCGGTTCAGCACGTTCTGGATGCCAAAGGTTACTTTGTTTTTATCATCAATCGTCCAGCGGCTGATCAGATCGACCGTTGTGTAGCCCGCGGTTTCCCAACGACCGAAACTGGTTTTTTCATCCAGTCGATAGTCCTTTGACGCAAAATGCGTGGCCTGAATCCTGTGACTCCATTTCGCAGTGGGGGTGTATTCCACATAAGCGGTCAGTTTCAATGGTGGAATGCGATACCCGGTCATGTTCTGGTAACTGTCCTTGTCTTCCGGTTTTTCTTCACCCTTCATCCATGTGAACGTACCACCCAGTGCCCATTGATTATCGTCGCTGTAATAATCCAGCCCGCCTTCGATCCCATAAATACGCTCTTTGGTTCGCAGCAACGTCAGGCCATTATTGAAACTTTGCAGCGCGCCCAGATCCGATTTCGACTGAAATACGGTCAGATTGGCCGCTACATTGGAAAATGTCCCGCGCCAACCCAACTCAAAGGTATCGGTTTTCACAGGCTCCAGATTTGACGCGCCAAAATTGAAGGCCGGCGTGGCATTTCGCACCTGGACGCCAACATCGGGAAGCTCAAAGCCTTGGCTGAAAGACGCATAGAATTCCTGCCCCTTGACTGGTGTAAAAACGACACCAGCGTTATAGCTCCAGGCGCCATAATGGACCGTCCCGCCGGACACCCGCCCGGGATTGGCCACACGCGATTGCGACAACGGGGTAAAGTCGTCAAAACGTACACTGGCGCGATCATACCGTGCCCCACCCTGCACCGCCCAGTGTTCGTTAAAGCGATGCTCCAGCTGGGCAAACGCGCCGATACTGCGTGTCGTAATCGGCGGCATGTAGGTCAGCGAGCCGGTTTTGCGAAAATGCAAGCCGCCGCTTCTGTCATACTCGTCCGGATCAAATACGTCCAGTGGCATCTCACTGCGTTCTTCATTGAAATCCAGCCCCCAGGTCAACTGAGTGTTCTTGTCGGACGTCAACGGCGTCTTGATGGTCAGACGCCCGCCAAATACATTTGACTTTTGCGTGACCTGGTCCACGTTTGCGCCCCTGACAGATACGCCGCGCGCATCAAAGGGGGCAAAGCGTGTAAAAAAATCGCGATAGTAAATTTGTGCGGCCAGTGTGCTTCCCGCGATATCGCGGTTCTGATACTCCAGGCTGGCCAGCGTATTGCGGATGCGATTCTGCTCGTCCAGCTCCAGCCCCCGGATACTTCGCGCACCGGTGCTGCCAGGCGGTTGCTGAGCGACGCTTGGATCGGACGCGTAGTCGGTATCCTGTTTTGCGTCATAGTGGCTCAGGGATAGTTGCAGACGTTGTGTTTCATCAATTTGCAGCCCTACTTTGCCGGACATATTGTAGATATTCGAATCAAAAAGATCGCCCTGACTCGGTTCAGGCGCCAGGCGTGTGCCGCGTGCATCATACGATCCGCCAGTATGGCTGGCGCCCAGGCTTAGCGAATAATCGATTTTGTCATTGCCGCCGGAAAAATAATGCTGTACACCGCCGCCCAGGCCTGCTGCGCCCAGCCGGGACAATGGCGTTGCTGCCGAAACGGTGGTCTCGGCACGGGGCTCGCCATCGTATCCCCTGGTGCGTATGGACACAATACCGCCGGCCGCACCGCTGCCGTAGATAGCGCTACTGCCGCGCAGCACTTCGATTTGCTCAATATCGGCAGGGTTGATATTGGCAAGATTGCGTGAAGAATCACGATTGGTATTCAAGGGAATGCCGTCAACCAGAATTAGCATATTGCGGCCACGCAGAGTTTGGCCGTAATCGGTAATGGTATGACTGGAGTCAGCCATGCCCGGCAGCACTTTGCTCAAGACGGTGGCCACACTGTCGGACCCGGCACGCAATACATCCAGTTGCTCCCGGTCAATAACGGCAACCTGCTGCGTGGGCGACATCAAATCACTTTGTGTACGAGCGGTCACGGTAATGGCAGATAGTTCGGCAACAGGCGCTGCTGTCTGCGGCACTGCAGACACCGACGGCGTGGCAGCAACAGGAGTCACGGTGGTGTCCAGCGTATAGTTGCCATCGCCCACCTTTCGTATGCGAAGGCCGGTGCCGGCCAGCAGTCGCTCAAAGCCGCCCTGCACTGAATACTGACCAGTCAGTCCCTGCGTCTTCAAGCCGCGAGTGGCATTCATATCGATGCTCAAATTGACGCCGGCCTGTCCCGCATAACTGAGCAGCGCCGGTCCCAGTTCGCCGGGCGCAATACTGTACGTGTTACGCTTCTGCGCCGAGCTGGGTTCGGCAGCCCAGGCCGGTGCAGAAGCCAGCGTGGTAGCCAGGCCCAGCGCAGACAAGGCGCCCAGCACCGCGGCGCCAATACAACGCCGTGCGCCACACGCAGGGTCAAGCAAAGAGGAGTCTGAAGTCAGAATAGCCATGAAAAAAGTACCTGTCACAAAGTCAGTAAATTGAAGTTCTTATAGACATGACAGGCGAGATGCAAAAACCGGACAAAATAATTGGAATTTTTTTCTTGTACGCAAAAAAAACGCTGTTACCGCGCTGCAACGGTTACCCAATAACGCGTGCGGAACTGGATTTGCACCGGCAAGGTCTGGGCGAGCGCCTCAAGAATACGGTCCGTATTAATCAGTTGAAAGGCGCCCGATACTGGTATATCGGCCACAGACGAATCACAGCGTAAAATTCCCGGGCGATATCGTCCGAGTTCGGCCACGAAATCGGCCAGTCTCATTTGCTCGGCATACAGCACACCTTGCACCCATTTCCCGGCGCCGGGCGATGCAGGCACCCTGGCGCCGAAGCGATCTGCGCTGAAATCCAGTTCCTGTCCCGCCGGCACAATATGGGTCTCTAACGAATGCAGTGGCTGCACCTGAACAGCACCTTCCAGCACGATTAACCGGGTACGGTCAGGCGTACAGCGCACGATGAACCGGGTGCCCAATGCCTGCATGCGGCCTTGCTGCGTTTTGACCACAAAGGGGCGTGTGCCGGCCTGGGGGTCGCGTGCCGTCTGAATAAGGATTTCCCCCGAGCGTTGCAGCACCAATCGCTCTCTGGCATCGAAGGCGACGTCCACAGCGCTTGATGTATTAAGGCTCAACTGGCTACCGTCGGCCAGGGCCACGTCGCGACGCTCGCCGGTGCCGGTGCGGTACTGGGCATTGAGCGAATCCCATGGGACCGCCCGGTAACCGAGCCACATTGCCGAAGGCACTGTAATGGCCAGGGCAACGGTTTTGAGCATTATGCGACGATTTTCAGAAACGCGCGGCCGGTTCAATACAGGCATGGCCAGTTGTCCTGGCACGGAACCGAATTGTCGGTTCAGTTTTTCGACGCTTTCCCAGACGCGTTGATGTTCGGCGCTTTGGCTACGCCAGTGGGCGCAGCGCTGCGCATCGGCTTCATTGAAACGCCCGGAATGCATCAGCACGAGCCACTTAACCGCCTCGTCTACCAATTGCGTTTGCTGCGGTTCGGCCGCTCTGGCGGTATTCACGCCACTTGCGCCAGCATCAACGTGAGACATTGTTTGAAGCCCTGCGCCATGTAACGTGTGACTGTGCGTACACTTACCTGCAGATGCGCCGCAATTTGCTCGTAGCTCATGCCCTCGAGCTGGCAAAGCAGAAACGCCGTGCGCACGCGAGCGGGTAACGCATCCAGCAGCGCATCCAGCTCCTGCAATGTTTCCAGAAGAATCGCCCGCTCTTCCAGACCAGGCATATGTTGCTGCGGCAGCAGTGATAACGACGCTTCATAGGCGCGCTGCAGAGACTGCCGCTCATAGAAATTGATCAGCAGTCGCTTGGCGACGGTAGTCAGGTAGGCGCGCGGCTCATCCAGCACCGGAATCGCATCCTGTCGATACCCTGCCAGTACCCGCACAAACGTGTCATGGGCCAGATCGGCCGCATCAAATCGGTTACCCAGTTTTCTGTGCAGCCATTGGTACAGCCATCCATGATGATCCTGATAAAGGATATGGATTTCCCGCTGCAATACTGACTGGCCACCGGTCATGCGTTCCTCTTTCGGTAAGTGCCGCCCCAACACAAAAAACAACGATAATGACATTCGTTCTCATTATATATAACAATTGACGATTCTTACCGGCCAAATACCAGTCATCAACACAGAAAACCTCCTGCTCGCTGGGCGGGCCAACCCCCTCGTATTTTCAATACCTTGCTACTGGCGCCGTGCCTATAAGCCGGACCCTTGCACAAAAAACCAAGGCGCTCAATGGCGGGGTCGACGCAGTAGCTAGGTACAACCAATGTCCGCACTGGTAAGCCTATTGTTCAATAAAAACAGGGATATCGGTGTTACACCTTGCCCGTGGACTCTGCTACAGGTCCCATTGGTCAGCCCTGGCTAACAGATATCTGAATGTTGTTCTTGTTTCAAGGGTAAACCCGTAGTAAAATACTTTGCATGCAAACTAAAATGCCAGCAAACAGCCCTTCCTCGCATGAACCTTTCCAGGCTCATAGTCGCTTTGGTTTTCTGCTGGGCAGCGTATACAGACAGTGGCGTCGCCAGATCGATTTGAATTTCAAAGACCTGGGCCTGTCGGATGCCACGCGCATGCCGCTGCTGGTGCTGTACGTGCAAAACAAAGCCTTGCGCCAGAAAGACCTGGCCCAGGCGCTGTACCTGGACTCTTCCTCGCTGGTGCGCGTGCTGACACAACTGCAAAAGGCGC
>JBOIGK010000278.1:0-3858 GCA_050742695.1 Advenella sp.
GGCGCAATCCGAGCCGGCGCCGGACGGGGCCCGATTTGTACTGAATCCGACAGAAGACAAGGCGCTGGCCAGGCCCGACGGGCTTGCCTTTCCGATACGCATGAAGTTCGACAAGTCGGTCAGGGGATTGCAGACAGGTTCAGCCATCGATTTCAAGGGTATTCTTCTGGGCGAAGTCAAAAATATCTCCATGGAGTTTGATATTGCCACCAAAGAAACCACGGTGATTGTCGATGGCGTGATCTATGAAAATCGCCTGGGCGCAGCGATACCGGAAGCACAACGGCGCGATAAAAATGGCGAGGCTCTACATGATGTGGCGCTCAAGGAGTTTGTCAGCAGCGGCATCCAGGCGCAACTGCGTTTTGCCAATATCTTTACCGGCCAGCTATATGTAGCGTTGGACTATTTCCCGGAGATCGCCAAAAAGCCGCCGGTTCCCGACGTGAACAAGCAGCCTGTGGAAATTGCCACCGTTCCTGGCAGCTTTGACGAACTACAACAGCAACTGAATGTCATTGTCGAAAAACTGAAAAACCTACCGATAGACTCTATCGGTCATTCGCTTGACGAGACGCTGCAAAGCATATCCAAACTGGCCCGGACACTGGATACCACCATGGTCCCGGCGCTGACCACGACGGTGCAGAAGGCCGGTCGTTCACTGGAGGGCGTCAATAAGACCATGGGCAGCGTTCGTGGCGTTGTTGCCGACGAGAGCCCGGTCATGCTGCAGTTCAATGGCATGATCAAGGAACTGTCGCGGGCGGCCAAGTCCATTCGAAGCCTGGGCGACTATCTTCAGGCTGAGCCCAGCTCGCTGATCCGAGGTCGTTCGCAAGACAATATCCCGTTCAAGGAAAGTCAATGATGATCCGTAATCTGTCTGCAGCCCTGCGGCCATTGGCGCTGGTCGCCGTCACTGCTATGCTTGGTGCTTGCGCTTCTGCGCCCACGCAATATTACACGCTGGCCGCCAGCGACCCGGCCAGTGTGCAGGGCTCGGCGCGATTCGGCGTCAATATCCATGATGTGACCATTCCGGATGTCGTGGACAAGCCGCAATTGATGATTCGCAGTTCAAACGATTCGTCTGCTGTTGTTCCGCTCAATGGATCCCGCTGGGCGGGCTCGTTGCAGGATGAAATCCAGAAAACACTATCGGCGAACCTGGTGAGCCGTCTTGGGGCGATCAATATTCAGGGCATTACCGGCAGTGAACAGAAGCTGCCGGTTTGGCTGATACAAACGACCTTTCATCGCTTTGATATGATTCTGAACAAAGCGGCTGTGATTGACGCCACCTGGCGCATCAACCCGGTGCGCATGGGCGCACAATCGTCCCGTGTCTGCCAGACCAGGATCCAGGTTCAGGCCGGCAGCGGTGTGGATGCACTGGTGCATAGTCAGTCGCAGGCGCTGGCCTTGTTGTCCGATGTTATTGCGGGGGCCATAGATGGCCATACCCAGGTGCGTGCGACCGATGGCGCTCAGATTCAGTCGCTGGGATGTCATTCGGGTTAGAATGCGGCCACTTCTTGCGTTGCCAGTCGGGCCCGAGCCATAGCACAACTGTGCGGCCCCGCAAGATCTATTGTTTCTCCAAAGGTTTATCCATGAAATTGAAGACTACCATTTGTGTCGGCCTGCTTGCCGCAACCCTGACGCCACTGGCTTTTGCAGACGTGACCGTGGGCATTACGCTTTCGACCACCGGCCCGGCCGCGGCCATTGGCATCCAGTCGCGCAATGCGATTGATCTGTGGCCTAAAACGCTGGGCGGCGAGCCCGCCAAATATATCGTGCTTGACGATGGTACAGATGTCAGCAAAGCAGTGCGCAATGCCCGCAAGCTGACCTCGGAAGACAAAATCGATATTCTGGTGGGGCCCAATACGACCGCCGCTGCCCTGGCGATTCTGGACGTCCTGAAGGAAACGAAAACGCCCATGATCGCCCTGGCCGCATCGGCCGCCATTGTGACGCCGCCCGATGATCCGGGCCGTCACTGGGCCTTCAAAATGCCGCAGAATGACAGTCTGATGGCCCAGGTGCTGGTAGAGGACATGGTCAAGAAAGGCTTCAAGAAAGTCGCCTTTATCGGTTACGCCGACTCCTACGGAGAAAACTGGTGGAAGGAATTTTCCAACCTGGCTGCCGGTAAGGTTGATGTAGTCGCCCGCGAGTCGTATCAGCGGACCGATCCGTCGGTAACCGGGCAGGTGCTCAAATTGATGGCCGCCAAACCCGATGCCATTCTGATTGCCGGGTCCGGCACGCCGGCCGTGCTTCCTGGAAAAACGCTCAAGCAACGCGGCTACCAAGGGGTCATCTATCAGACCCATGGCATAGGTACGCTGGAGTTTTTGCAAGTGGGTGGCAAGGATGTAGAGGGCACTTTGTTCCCTACCGGACCGGGTGTGGTAGCCAAAGGGTTGCCCGATACCAATCCGGTCAAGAAAGTGGCTAGCGAGTTTACTGAAAAATACGAAGCCAAATATGGTGCCAATTCAGCTACGCAGTTTGCGGGCGATGCCTGGGGGGCATATATGGTGCTGGACAATGCCGTGAAGCAGGCGCTGCAGCACAAAGTCCAGCCGGGCACACCGCAGTTTCGCAGCGCCTTGCGCGATGCCATTGAATCGACCAAGGAGCTCACCGTACCCAATGGCGTGTTGAATATTTCAGCCAAGGATCACCAGGGCTTTGATAACCGTGCCCGTGTCATGGGAAAAATTGAGGACGGCCGTTTCCAGTATGCAGCAGACAAATAATGCAGATCGCCGCTGTGCGGTATGGTGTGGCATAAGCCGTTGGATATAAGTTGATAGGGAGCAGGGACCGCATCTTTGTGCCAGACAGGATGCGGTCTTTTTTCTTGCCTGAAGCCAGTGGGGCCTGCTGTGGATCTTTATCCTCGCAAGCCAGGCGCCATTTACTACTGCGCTGTTGCGCCGGAGATTTTGACGATCTCCTTGTATTTTTCCATTTCACTTTTGACCTTCGCAGCAAACTCCTCGGGAGAGGAAGGTTTGGTATCCGAACCCATGGTCAGCAGTTGTTTTTTGACGGCTTCGTCCTGCATTGCTGCGGCAAACGCCTGGTGCAATGTGTTGACGACCGCATCGGGTGTGCCACCTGTGGCAAAAATACCGAACCATGTGCTGATGTCAAAATCCTTGATGCCGGATGCTTCCATGGTCGGCACATCTTTCATGATGTCCGATGTCGCTTTGGTGGTCAGTGCCAGGGCGCGGACCTTGCCGTCATGGACCAGGGGCAGAGCAGAGGCCAGGTTATCGAACATAAACTGGGTCTGGTCCGACAGTAGCGAGAGCTTGGCCGGGCTGGCACCCTGATAGGGGACGTGTACAGCATCTATGCCGGTACGCTGCTTGAGTAGTTCGCCGGCAAGATGGCCCGCACTGCCATTGCCGCCCGAAGCGTAATTGAGTTTGCCGGGATTGCTTTTGGCGTATTCGAGCAGCGATGCGACATCCTTGATGTTGTTTTTGTTCGAGAATGCCGTACTCACGACCAGAACGTTGGGTACTTCTGATACCAGCAATACGGGTTCGAAATCCTTCACCGGATCGTAATTCAGGCTTTTGTACAGCCACGGGTTGATGGCGTGTGTGGCAACCGCGCCCATGACAATGGAATAGCCATCGGGCTTGGCGCGCGCGACCATGGTTGCGCCGATATTGCCGCCTGCCCCCGGTTTGTTTTCCACAATAATGGTTTGTTTCAGCGTCTTGCCTGCATGTTCGGCCAGCAGACGCGCCACGCCATCGAGCGGGCCGCCGGGAGAATAGGGCACAACAAAGGTAATTGGCTTGGTCGGATACGATTTTTCCT
>JBOIGK010000279.1:0-1247 GCA_050742695.1 Advenella sp.
GGCCTATGCCGAAAGACTGCAGCAATTTGTGTATCACTCCGGCGCTTTCATGAAGCCGCTGTTTGCCTCGGCCAAACAGATTGTTCGTGACGGCGGCAAGGCGCGCATTGTCTTTACCGAAGGCGAAGACGAGCGCGTATTGCGTGCGGTGCAGGTAGTCGTTGATGAAAAACTGGCGCGTCCGATCCTGGTCGGTCGTCCTTCTGTTCTGCTTGCTCGTATTGAAAAATATGGGCTGCGCCTTAAACTGGGCGAGGACGTGGAGGTGACTAACCCGGAATTTGATTCGCGCTTTCATCAGTACTGGACCAATTATTGGGAAGTCTTGTGCCGTAGCGGTATCACAAAGGAAATGGCGCGCGTGGAAATGCGTCGCCGCCTGACCCTGATCGGTGCCATGATGGTACACGTTGGCGATGCCGATGGCATGATCTGCGGCACAGTGGGATCCTATCACGAGCACTTGCGTTTCGTTGATCAGATGATTGGTAAAAAACCTGGTACATGCTCGTATGCGGCCATGAATATTCTGCTGCTTGATCAACGCATGGTAGCGCTGGTCGATACCCACATCAATGACGAGCCTACCGCCGAACAGATTGCCGACTACACCCTGGCTGCGGCACGGGTACTGGCGCAGTTGGACGTTGTGCCCAAGGTGGCATTGCTGTCTCGCTCTAATTTCGGCACGGGCAGTTCGGCCTCTGGAGACAAGATGCGGCGTGCGCTGGAACTGGTGCGGGCACAGGATCCGGAACTGGAAATCGACGGTGAAATGCATGGCGACTGCGCCTTGAATGAAGTGCTGCGCGAGCGTATTCTGCCTTCGTCGACATTGAAGGGATCAGCCAATCTGCTGGTCTGCCCCAATGTAGACTCGGGCAACATTGCCTATAACCTGTTGAAAACTGTGGCTGGGGGCAACGTTGCGGTCGGGCCGTTCCTGCTGAATGTGAATGCACCGGTGCATATCCTGACCTCAAGCTCTACTGTCCGACGCATCGTCAATATGGCTGCGCTAACGGTTATTGACGCGAATCGCGTCGAGAGCTGATCGCCCTGGCCGTCTCCTGCAATATTTCATCTGTGTGTTCCCCCAGATTGGGGGCGTGCCGGTAAATGGAAGGCTGAGTGCGCGAATAGGTGCCCAATGGTGCAACCGTTCGCAAGCGGCCTTCCGTGGGATGGTCAAGCTCGACAATCTGCTGTACGGCCTTCAGGTGTGGGTCGTCCAGCAGATCGCCAAC
>JBOIGK010000280.1:0-13535 GCA_050742695.1 Advenella sp.
CCCTTCCCCACCCGGCGGACGCTGCAGCATGGGCTTATGGATCACTTCACCCAACGTCCCGTAAAATGGCCCGCCCAAGCGTGATATCGGATCAATGCGTCGACTATCCACGCGGTGTCCGTCATAGACCTCATTGGACAGATGAAATCCGACTACTTCTCCTATATACAGCGTATTGATGCCGCGACCCAGCACCACTTTTTGGTCCAGGCGGCATTCCATCTGTACGGGCGAATCTGCGACACGGGGTGGTTGCACAAGAACGCTTGGCAGTAAACGGATACCAAGCGCTGCCGTTTCACTGACGCCAGCCGGATAGTTGGCTGCCGAGCGATGCATTTCATCCATCAACGCGGCATTGACCACATTCACCACGAACTCGCCACGCGCCGTGATATTAACAGCAGTATCTTTTTCATTTCCTTCTCTGGTCGCGATATTGATGGCCAACATAGGCGGGCTGGTGCAAACATAGTTATAGGAACTGAAAGGTGCAGCGTTAACCGATCCGTCTTCATTCAATGTCGTGATCCAGGCGATCGGCCGAGGAACCACGCAACCGACCAGAAGACGATAACTTGATTCGGTGTCCAGGTTTTCTTTCGCAATATAGGTGAATCCAGCATCTTTACCCGACATGGTCATCCCTTATGGTGTATGTCATTTGGCATTGCCAATAGCTTGCAGCAGCTCGGCCATAGCACCCTGATCGTGATGGACGAAATCGGTGGCCTGCGCTGGTGTCAGCGATAATATCTCGCCATCGACGTTGCGCAGGAATGCCTGATAGTCGGGCTTGCGATTGATTGTCAGCAGCGCCTTGTTCAGCCGGTCTATGACAGCTTGGGGCGTGCCTTGTGGCGCAGCAAGACTGTACCAGGTTGCCACCTGTGCATCAGGTACCCCTGCCTCCTGCATCGTCGGCACATCCGGCAACAAGGGCGAGCGCTTGTCTGCACCATAAGCCAGTGCTTTCAGTCGCCCATCTTTCACATACTGGAGCGATGCCGACAGATTCAGAAACGCCAGTTGCACCTGGCCTCCCATCAGGTCGGTCAGGGCCGGCGCTGCCCCGCTATAGGGTACATGAACCAGTTCGACGCCGGTTTTGCGCATGAACTGTTCGCCGCTCAAATGCGTCGCACCACCCGCACCGGCTGAGCCGAAATTCAATTGCTTGGGATGGGCACGGGCATACGCGATCAGTTCTTTGATGTTATCCACTTTCAAAGCAGGATTCACAACCAGCATATTCGATTGCCGGGTCACAATCCCAATAAAGCTGAAGTCGGCAATACCATCATAGGCTACCTTTTGCAGCAATGGCGTCACGACATGCCCTGCAGAAGTGCCCATAAGCAATGTGTAGCCATCCGGTTTGGCATTGGACACAAAGGCCGTGCCTACGGCCGCTGCCGCCCCGGGCTTGTTTTCGACAATCACCGGCTGGCCCAGTTCGGTGCGCAGTTCCGAGGCAAGTTTGCGGGCAAGCACATCGGCCGGTCCGCCTGCTGCGTAAGGATTAATAAGCACTACCGGCTTTTCCGGATAGGTTTGTGCATGAACATGGGATACCCCCATAGAGGCGATAAGCAGGATGCCGCGCAGCACCCGTGGTAGCTGGATCATTTTGATGTCTCCTTTTATAGAATGAGAATAATCCAAACAGCCTTAAAATGCAATAGTATGGATTTATGACCTTTTAAATTTAATTTGGATGTGAATTTAACCTGAATTAAATTCAAATTAAAAATAATCGTTGACTATCATCTGGTGGTTGGCCTACGGTCACAGCAACATCCCTACCCCATATCCGTACGGTAGGCTATAATTTTTCATTCTGATATCGAGCAGATCATGAAGCCTATTACACTAAGAACCGTTGCAGAGCAGGCCAAGGTTTCCATTGCCACGGTTTCAAAAGTGGTCAATGGCATAAACAAAGGCATTTCCCCGGAAACGGTTGAGCGCGTCCAGCGTATCATCCAGCAATTGAACTACCGGCCGAACCGCACGGGTCGTCAGTTGCGCACACAGCGCAATTATATTGTCGGCATGGCTATCGTTGATGATTCGCCCACTTTTCTTACCGACCCCTATATCACGCAGCTTGTAGCGGGCTTATCCAATTTTCTGGGTACGCACAATTATGGCCTGCTCCTGCACGGCATTGCACCGGAAAATTTCGAACAATCATTTCTATTGAAAGAGTCAGTCGTCGTTGCGCTGTGTCTGATGCTGTCCGGGCCGACTGAGAATCGTCGCCGCTTTCTTGATTTGGTCCATGCCAGTGGACATCCGATGGTCGTATTCCAGGAAAAGCCCAAGAAAACGCTTACAGACTGCTGTTTTGTCAATCAGGACGACCAGGGTGGAGCAGAAAGCCTGGCGCTGAAAATCGTTTCGCGCAACCCTCAGCGTGCTTTCATACTGGTGCCTGAACTGCAATGGCACGCTATTGAAGCCCGTGTCAAGGGGCTGTGCAAGGTACTTGATAAGCACAAATGTAGTTACCATGTTATTTCCAGCGACGAGAATCAGCGACAGTCCATTCTGGATGCGCTGGATGTTGCCCTGGCTGCTCATGGCATTCCAGATGTCATTATCGGCACCAACGATAGGCTGGCCTATGTTGCCTATCGTCATCTTGTCGACGCGGGGCATCGGATACCTGAAGATATCGGTATTACCGGGTTCAATGCATTCGATACAAATGGCGCTCTAAGCCCGGTGCTGGAATCCGTACAATCGCCCGCCTACGCCCTGGGAGAAGCAGGTGGTAAGGCCCTGCTCGCCCGGCTGGAAAACGGCAGTTTTGAGTCCAGCTCATTGATTCTGCCAGTCTCGCCGGTTCACGGCACGACATTAAACTAGCAAGACCTCACGTAACCGCAACGCCAGGCGCTATGAGCTGTTTGTGCACCACTACACGGTATTACAGGCGCTCCTGCACGTTTGCATGGTCTATTCGGCAACCTGATCGATGACCGCACGCAAAAATTTGCGTAATCGTTCATTTTGCGGATTCACAAATATTTCATCCGGAGTACCTTGTTCGACAATAAGGCCACCATCCATAAAAATCACGGTGTCCGATACTTCTTTTGCAAACTGCATTTCATGAGTGACCAGAATCATTGTCATACCCTGATGGGCCAACTCACGAATAACGGCCAGCACTTCACCCACCAGTTCGGGATCCAGCGCAGAGGTGATTTCGTCCAAAAGCAAAACGCGCGGTCTCATCGCCAGACATCGCGCTATTGCCACCCGTTGCTTTTGTCCTCCGGATAACTGGGCTGGAAATGCATTTGCTTTATCGGCCAGACCGACACGCCGCAATAATTCCATGGCCTGCTCACGTGCCTTTTCTGCAGAAAGCTTGAGCACTTGCACGGGGGCCTCGGTAACATTGCCCAGCACGGTCATATGCGGAAACAGATTGAAGTGTTGAAATACCATGCCTATCCGGGTACGCAATTGGTTGATATCCGTGGCCTTTGTCACCTGCTGTCCATCAAAATATAGTTTTCCAGAAGAAATAGTCGCCAAACGATTAATGCATCTGAGCAATGTGCTTTTGCCAGAACCGCTGGGGCCGATCAGAGTAACGCTTTGCCCCTCCTGAACCGACAAGCTGATTCCTTTGAGCACTTCATTTTCCTTGAACGACAAGTGCACGTCTTCAAGCCTGACTATTTCTCTGCTCATGACGCGTCCCCTTTTCGCTCAAGCCTTTTTGCCAGACGCGACAGTGGAATGCATATTGCCAGATAGATTACACCGGCCATCATGTAAACAGCGAGACTTCGATAGGACTGGGTAGCAGCGTCGTAGGACCGGTACATGATTTCCGGCACAGAAATAGTCAGGGCCAGCGATGTATCCTTGATCATCGCAATCACAAAGTTAGTCAGAGGAGGTAGGGTAATGACGAAAGCCTGCGGCAATACAATTCGCTTCATTGCCTGAATGGCCGTCATGCCAAGGGATCGCGAGGCCTCAATCTGACCGAAATCGATGGCCTCTATGCCGGCCCGGAATATTTCAGCCGAATAGGCCCCCCCAATAAAACCCAGCGTGAGTACTGCCGCAGTAAACGCGTCAAAACGTATACCGATGTTGGTCAGACCGTAATAGACGATAAACAGCTGAAGCAATGCAGGGGTAGCCCGAACCAGTTCAATGTAAACCGTCGCTATTGTTTTGAGCCAAATCACACGTGACATATACGTGAAAGTCACGGTCAGTCCGATCACAACGCTCAACAGGAGCGCCAGAACGGTCAACTCGACAGTAATGATTGCCCCCCGCAGAATGTATAAAAAATACGTGTCAATCAGTGCAATATAGTCCGTCATGATTTTCCTGAAAATACATAGGCATTGCCCGGAATGATCAGAGGAGCACCATTAACCGAACTTCCCGGTAAGATACGAAGAATTAGTCATGCCATACTTGGCCAGGATGGTCTTATTTTCACCACTGGCAACGATCTTTTCAATACCATCGTCGAATGCCTTGATCAGATTTTCCGTGCCGTTTTTGGAAAACACATAGTAATTGGCAGGGAGCGTGTCGCTGCCAAGATATGAGGGCGCCAACGGCTCCAGTACAGCAAAATCGTAGTCCGGATTCTGACGCTGGGCGTAGTCGAACGTATAGCCCCACCAGATAGCGCCATCGATCCGCCCTGCTTTCAGATCCATCAGCATCGGATCGGCAGTATCGTATTTGCGAATGTCGCCTGTACCAAATTTTTTCTGGATCGCCAGCGCCTCCAGTTCCTGTGCAGACCCCCTCACTGTACCAATGACCTTGCCTTTGAGGTCTGCTGTCTTTTTGACTGAGTCGTTTTTTCGTGCCACCAGCACATCAATACCGTACCATGTAGGCCTTTTGTTATAGGCCACCACCTTTTCACGCTCGGGTGTCCGGTACAACATGGCAATCACGTCTACACGCTGCGAATCCAGCGACGGCGCAAAGGCTGAATGGGTCAGAATAATAGGATCTACTTCAACACCAATCTGTTTTGCGATCGATAGCGTGAAGTCGGCATCAACCCCTTTCCATTCTCCGGAGCCTACATCCACCCACGACTCCGGTGGTACGCTGAACGCGCCAACCCGCATGAATCCTCTTTTCTTGATATCCGCCAGTACGTCTGCTGCTGCCTGTGCCTGAGCACTGTTGATGCCTGTGACCAGCCCACTTGTGGTAATGATGGCGCCGGCGCCCATCCTGGTCAAAAAATTGCGGCGAGACAATTGAGTCGTCATTTGTGTGTCCTGATATAAAAACCAAAACCGGTTAAAGGAAATTACAACACTCCATATTTCTCATATACATCCTGCAGCAAAAGACCATTGGCAAGTTCTTCGCGTGTGTGATTTTCGCTTTCTACTTTTTCCAGTGATTTTTCTATGACTTGTGCCGCTATTTCAATTGGGATCACAATCACGCCATCGGCATCGCCAAACACCAGATCATTGCGACGCACCGTGACGCCTGCGCATTGAATCGGCATATCGTAATTCATCATCTTTCCCCTGCCCTGTGAGTCCAGCGGCCCAATACCGCCATGAAACACGGGGAAATCCAGCTTACGGATATATCGGATGTCTCTGACCAGGCCATCGGTAACGCACCCTACTGCCCCTCGATGCTGGGAAGCGGTACTCAGCAGTTCACCCCAAGGGGCGATACGGGTCGTGGGGCCGTCACAACCCAATACCACCACATCATCCTGTTTCAAGTCATCGATCAGCGCGATTTCGTGCTCATACGGATTTTCGTTGGGGGCAACTGAAAAGGTATTCATGAAGTAGCCCGTCCGGGCACTGCCGAAAATAATGCATTCTTCGGACAACGGCCGAATAAACGGGAGCATCGCCTGATTTCGATAGCCCATACTGTCCAGCACATCCGATAAAACAGCGGTATATAACTTCTTTTTCAGATTTTCAAAATCAAACTGGCTCTTTTTCATTGTCTGCCTCTTCCCGTGAATGGTTACGCGAAATAACAATTGCAATGGGCATATTGCTAAATCTTGCGTCCGTTGAATATATAATGATTAAACGTTTAACCATATTAGATTGTTTATTTTATATTCGTCAATATAGGGACTTTCCCGGAGACGCAAAATGGAAGATTCATTGGAAAAGATGGGCACCCGTACGGATGTCGCCGGTAGCCTGCAGGCTCGGCTGTACATCCCTTGGATAATGCAGAATAACTATTTGGACAGCGCCCACAAGTAAAGCGATGCGGTGCTGCCGTAGGGTGAATAACGCCGCCGGTAGCGTTCGAAGCGCTCGCGCGGCAATTCTTTATGATTGTAAAGACGCATCATGCCTCGTTGAATTGCCAGATCACCCCAGCTCAACACATCTGGGCGGCCAAGCGAAAATATCATCAGCATTTCAGCCGTCCAGATACCGATGCCCTTTAAGTCTGTAAGGGTCTGGATCACCTGCGCGTCATCCATTGCCGCGATCGCAGACAAATCCAGCTTTCCCGCTTGGACCGCCTCGGCCACGCCAAGCATGTATTGCACCTTTCTCATGCTCGTGCCGCAACGCTGCAGGTTCTCTGCTCCCGCTGCCAGCAAAGCTTCGGCACTCATGCGCCCGCCACATACCTGCAGAATTCGTGCGTTGACGGTGCGCGCCGCAGCAGTTGAAATCTGCTGGTCGATAATACATTGAATCAATGCGGCAAACAGATCGGGGATCGTATTGCGCTCGATCGATCCGATGCGTTCAATGGCCTGGGCCAGGCGTTTGTCACGCTTGCTCAGCCATTCAATTTCGGTGTCTCCGTATTGGAATATCGGCATGGTGTGCTCCAGTTAGCCTCGCTCAATTGTAATGGCCAGCCGACACCATAGCAATCGACAGCCCACCGGGTGCGAGTATGCCAGCTATCCGGGCGAGAGTACATTTTTCTGCAGGATCAATTCACTCGCGCTCATCAAGTCTGCCACCAGGGCAGCACGGGCCGGCTCTGACTGCTTCATTTTTATCCCTTCCACCATATTTTTATGGTGGATGTGCGCCTGCCGATTGATCAGTCTTTCAGAATTGACCGCCAGATCGTAGTTGAGAACCGGGCCGATCTGCAGCCAGAGCACTTCGATCATGTCGAACAAAATAGGCATGCCGGCCGCGCCATATACACAAAAATGCAAATTCTTGTTCAGCCTGACTGCTGCCTTTCCATTTGGCTCCCCGGATTTTCTGGCTACCTCAAATTGCATTTGAATATCCTGCATCCTGTTCAGTTGCTTCTGGCTGCGGTTGATGGCTGCGCGCGCCGTTGCTAGCCCCTCCAGCTCTATACGGATCGTTCGCAACTCAAGAAATCGACTGACCGTCATCAGTGGGACTCGGATGGCCCGATTCGGCAGAATCTCAAGTGCCCTTTCTGCGACCAGCCTGCCTACAGCCTCTCGCACCGGCATGGCGCTCGTTCCAAGCGTGTCCGCCAGGCCACGTAAACTGAACATATCCCCCGGGGAAAGTTGTCCTGAAATCAGCAGCGAACTGAGCTCCGTATGCACCCGATCCGAGAGCTTGCTGCGATCCACTTTTTTTAACTTATTGCTCATTTCCATCATCGAAATACTTCCCCCGCAAATGTTGACAGTATCGCAAATCTCATGCTAACGTCCAATCACAGTGTGATCACAGATCATACAATAGCCTGATATTAATGGGCAAATCAAAGAAAAAACAACATTCGTTCAATTTGAAGTTGGATCTTACCGGAGACATAAGATGCAAACCAAATCTGTACTACTGGCAACATTGCTGGCATTCACTTTAGCCCCCCTGAGTGCGGTGACGCACGCTCAGCCGGCAAAAAAGCACAAGATTTATCTGAGCATGAGTTTCATCGGAAACGACTGGCAGGCCGAAGCGGCCAATATGGTCAAAGCTATGGCCAAGACACCCGAACTGGCGGATAAGGTAGACCTTCAGGTCCAGGTTTCCGGGGAGAATGCGCAAAAGCAAATTCAGCAGATCAACGCCATGGTTCAGGCTGGCGCCGAAGCCATCGTGGTATTTCCGATCTCTCCCACCGCGTTGAACCGTGTAATAAAGAATGCGTGCAATAAAGGGGTAAAAATCTTTGCCTACGACGGCGAAGTCACAGAGCCGTGCGCGCATAATGTGGCCATCGACCAGCACGAGGCCGGACGAGTGACCGCGGAATGGCTGGCAAAGAAAATGAACTACAAAGGCAACGTCGTGATGCTCACGGGTGTGCCCGGCACATCGGTGGACAAATACCGAACCGAAGCGGCCAAGCAAGTTTTTGCCAAACATCCTGAAATGAAAATTGTGGCTGAGACGCCCGGCATGTGGAATCAGGCCGTTGCCCGAACCGAGTTATCAAAAATTGTCGCCGTCAGAAACTGGGACCAGATCGATGGACTGTGGCTTCAGGTGGGCTGCTACACGGCTAACTCCATGCAATTGGAGGCCGGCAAAGACGCCAAGGATCTGTTGCCATGCGCAGGCGAAGGCTCCAACGGCGGTCGTGTGCAGATGCTGCCCGCAGATACACAACTGGATGGCGCTACTGGTAGCTATCGTCCTCTTAGCGCACCCAGAATTTCTTACGCCTCTCCGCCCTATTCAGGTGCATTGGCCCTGAAGCTGGCAGTCCAGGCCATAGAGGGCAAGACGTTTCCGCAAAAAATCACACTGCCCCTGCCGCAAGTGACCAACGAAACAATCAAATTGTGTAAAGACGGTACCTGGAAAGACCTGAAAGACGGCTGCAACGTTTTTTCTCCTAAACTGGTGAGCAAACCAGGCTGGTTCGCCTCGATCTATTCTGAGCAAACAGAAGGGCTGGGTATTAACGCAGCACTAAAATCAGAGCCAGACGCACAATAATTCAATGCTTGTATGAGGTGCATGCTACGCGTGCGCCTCCTTCGCACACCTACTGGAATTGCTCACTATGAATGAGTCCGCCATTGCATTACGTCTGTCGGATGTCTCAAAGAACTACGGACCCATTAAAGCGCTGAGTGAGGTGTCCCTTGCTGTCAAGCGCGGCCGTGTCCACGCGCTGTTGGGAGAAAATGGCGCGGGCAAGTCAACCACCGTCAAACTGCTGTCTGGATTGATTGCACCTACAAAGGGCACGATCGAGATCTTTGATCAACAGACGCGGCTTACCTCTCCACGTATCGCGCAAGCTGTCGGAATACAAACCGCCTTTCAGGAAATGACGCTATTGCCCGATTTGTCGGTCTTCGACAATATGATGCTGCCCTACTCGGCAACCAATCGGGCCGGTATGCTCAGGCGCGGCGCGTTGCGCCAGCAATTGGAACAACATTTTGACGAACTGGGTTTTCCAATCTCCCTGGATCTGCCTGTCAACCGCTTCAATCTTGCTCTGCAACAGAAACTGGAAATCGCCCGCGCGTTGTTTCGCCAGCCACAGATCCTGCTGCTGGATGAGCCCACATCCACCCTGACTGCTTCTGACGTCAACTGGCTGGGGGACATTATCGGTAAACTCAAGGCCGGGGGCGTGACGATCATATTTATTTCTCATCGTATGAAAGAGGTACGCGAGTTCTGCGATGATCTGTCGATTCTGCGTAATGGTCATCATGTTGCCACACGCCCGGCAGATGCCTTTTCGGACACTGAAGTGGTCGAGTCCATCGTTGGCCGTTCGATCTCTCAGGTGTATCCGAAGAAGCGATTGCCGCTAACAACCGAATCTGTGCTGACACTGAAAAATGTCCACACATCAAGATTGAACAATATCAATATTGATCTGAAAAAAGGCGAAATTCTTGGTGTTGCTGCATTGCAGGGCATGGGGCAGCTTGACCTCTTTCAAATATGTTTTGGCATTGAACAGCCAGATTCCGGGACATTGCTGCTTGACGGCCAACCGCTCACATTACTGTCGCCGGTAGATGCCATCAGACCGAATGTCGGCATCGGCTTTGTGCCGGAAGACAGAAAAACAGAAGGACTGCTTTTGAATCAAAGTGGCCTGAAGAATACGTCCCTGCCGGTACTCTCGCGCTTCAGCGTCTACGGTGCACTCAACGAAAAAAATGAAGCGCAATCGGCAGCTAAGGTATTTACGAGGATCGAGCTTGATCGTCGGGCACTCTGGATGGATGCAGCCTCTTTCTCAGGAGGGAATCAGCAGAAAATTGTCATTGCAAAATGGCTACTGGCGCGCAGCCGCATACTCCTGCTGTTTGATCCCACTCGTGGCATCGATGTCGGCACCAAACATGAACTGTACGAATTGATCGCTGACTTCGCGGCAATGGGCGGCTCTGTACTGTTTTATTCTACGGAGATCCCGGAAGTGGTCAATCTGAGCCACCGGGTCCATGTCATGTACAAAGGTGAAATCAGGGAAACGCTAGCAGGCAACGACATTGGCGAGACGCGCGTCATGGATATTGCCATGGGGAACTTGCGGCAGACCGGAGCACATTGAAAATGAATCAGCAATACACCTTGTTGCATAAGTATGGAAATCTGATCACGGCCTTTGTGGTGCTGCTGATATTGCTCGTCATCATCATCGCCACAAGCGCCGGCTTCAGTTATTTTGATGTTTCATTGCTTGCCAGTGGCGGTACGACGCTTGCATTGGCTGCCCTTGGCGGCACCTTGGTGATACTAAGTGGCGGCTTTGATCTTTCCGTTGGCGCTATTATTTCACTTGTGAATGTCGTTCTGGCCGCCGGCTATATTGATGACAGCACCCCGGCAGCTTTTACCGCTTCCTTTGCACTGGCTCTACTGATCGGCGCAGCCTGCGGATTTGTTAACGGCGCGCTGGTTGCCTATGCGCGGATTCAGCCAATTGTTGTCACGCTGTCGACCATGTTCATCATTCAGGGAATCACGTTACTGATCATGAACTCACCCGGTGGGACAGTTCCCACTTCGCTTGGCACCTATCTGATGGGAGACGTGTTGCCCGAGCTGTTCCCGGCCTCGCTGTTTCTCATTGTTCTTTCCCTCCTTGTATGGGCGTGGATAAAAAGAACACCATTTGGCCTGCACCTGTATGCCATCGGCGGCAATCCCGAGGCAGCACGGGCCGTTGGGGTTCCGCTGGCGCGCAGCTACTTGCTGACCTACACACTGGCGGGCGCATTTTATGGTCTGGCAGGATTTTTTCTCAGCGCTCAGACCGGAGCCGGCGATCCCCTGGTCGGCAATTCGCTGCTGCTTTCCGTGTTTGCCGCAATTGTTATTGGCGGCACCCGTCTGGGAGGTGGCAAAGGCGGACCGGTTGGATCGGTTCTTGGCGCGTTTGTGCTCATGCTGATTGTCAATATTTTGCTGCTGTTTAATATCTCTGCTTACTATTCAACCATCGCCCAGGGGGTCGTGCTGATCGTCGCTGTCATGATAGGTGGACTGGGCAAAGACTCTGAACTAAGAAAATTTCTCCGACTGCTCGGACATCGGTGGCGGGCAATGCGTCAGGGGCGGCTTGCATCGCAGCTTGCTCCGCAGCCCAAATATATTGATGTGAGTGGCAATAGCCCGGACTTGCCGGACAGTCGCATCAGCTTTTTCAAAAAACACCGCAAGGATTTGCGTATTTCATTACCCGCGCTCGCCGGTCTGGCGATCCTGCTCGTCGCCACCCAGGTTTTGCTGGGGCGCAATGTATACGAATGGTCGTACTGGAACTCGATGCTGGTCTTGTCAACCTTCCTGATCATCCTGGCACTGGGCCAGGGCGTGGTGGTGTTCACTGGGGGACTGGATCTGTCCATTCCCTGGACCATTGCACTGTCAGGTATCCTGTTTACCGGGTTAACGCAGGGATCCAATGAAGCGTTGCTCTATGCACTGCCGGTGATTTTGTTTATTGGCGTACTGATAGGGCTGAGCAACGGTGTGATGGTCGCCGTTCTCGGTATTTCACCAATCGTTGCCACACTGGCGAGCAACGGCATTCTTCAAGGCATTGCCCTGCTCTACTCAGGCGGCACACCCAGCGCATTCCCGTCACCGTCGATCAGCTGGCTCATGACAGCGCGCGTTGCCGGTATCACACCTGTGATTGTACTACTGCTTATATTTGTGATCTGCGCAGTCTTCCTGTTAAACAAAACGCGCTTCGGTCGTCATGTGTACGCAACCGGCAGTAATCTGAACGCAGCCTATCTTTCCGGCGTGCCCACGCGCCGCGTGCTTATTCTGGTTTATGTCTTGTCGTCGGTGTGTGCTGCTGTTACCGGCATCCTGCTGACCGGTTTTTCCGGGCAGGCCAGCTTGGGAATGGGTGACGATTATCTGCTTCCTTCTATTGCAGTCATCGTGGTCGGCGGTGGCTTGATTACAGGTGGACGTGGACACTATCTGGGCATTCTGGCCGGCGTACTGCTCCTGACGACCCTGCAAATTCTGCTGGCAGGTAGTGGCCTTCCCTATGCTGTGCGCCCTATATTATTTGGCATCGTCTTATTGGGCGCTGTCGCAATGCTGCGTGAACGGGCAAGATAGCTCACGGCTTGATGCCAAACCGTCCCGATCGACAACGGGAAATCGATAGAAGAACATATTTATCCAAGGAGAGTGGTATGAAAATCGAAGTGCTGGTAGATGTCAAAACGACACTGGGCGAAGGTCCGTTGTGGGACGTCCAGGAGCAACGCCTGTACTGGATCGACAGTGCAGACGGTCGGGTCTTTCGTGCAACGGCTAAGGGAGATGAAATCCGTGCCTGGCAGGTGCCGCAAAAAATAGGATCAATGGCACTGCGCAAAAATGGCGGGGCCATTGTCTCGCTGGCGCGAGGGATTCATACGCTGGATTTTGAAACCGGTGAGGTTCAATTGATTACGGATCCCGAGCCGGAACTGGTTAATAATCGTCTGAACGACGGCAAGGTTGACGCGCAGGGCCGGTTTCTTTTCGGCAGTATGGACACATTGGAAGAAGGCCCCAATGGAGCGCTGTACCGGCTTGATCCTGATATGACCGTGCATAAACTGGAGGACAATATCATTGTGTCCAATGGCCCATGCTGGAGTCCTGATGGCAATACTTTCTATTTTTCTGATACGTGGTGTGGCGACATTTGGGCCTATGACTATGACCAGCGCACTGGCGCCATATCCAATAAGCGGGTATTTACAACCCTGCAGGGGCAACACTTCAAGTCATCCGACGGGTCGACGGTCGATGAAGAAGGCTGCTTATGGAATGCCCAGGTCTATGAAGGAAATCTGGTGCGCTATCGCCCCGACGGCGCCATTGATCGGACCATTCCCATGCCGGTTAAAAATGTGACAAGCGTCATGTTTGGCGGACCCGACCTGGATATTTTATATGTGACCTGCATGTCAAAACCACCTCTTTCCCGCTTCCCGACAGACAGTGTCCTGGGCGGCAGTGTATTTGCCATCACCGGCTTGGGGATACGTGGTTTGCCTGAACATCGATTTGCGGGATAAGAGAGCAGTTCCCGCCTCTCGCGTCAAACGTATGCGATAAGTGCTGGCG
>JBOIGK010000281.1:0-5611 GCA_050742695.1 Advenella sp.
GGGGGATGGGTGGCAATATTGCCTGCGGTTGTCATGGATCACTTTGGCGGACGCCATGTGGGCAGTATTATTGGCATTCTGTATACCAGCGTTGCGATGGGCACACTCATTGGTCCTGCAGCGGCTGGCTTTATCTTCGATGCAAGCAACAGCTATACCGTACCTATTCTGACCAGCATCACTGCCAATCTTGTTGCAACCGGCATTGCAGCCTTGAGTTTAAGAAGTCCGACGGGCAGGGGCGTACCCAGTTAATTCGGGCAGGGCGGAAAGAACGGGCAGTATATGGCAGTGGCCGGATCAGGCAACCAGGGGCGCGCGGCTGTGTTGGCTGGTGGCGCGTTACGCCTGATACGGCCAGGATATGACCGTATTGGCGTCCATGGTGGTCCAATCCGTCGCTTGGCTCCGGATAATGCCCGTGCGGTTATTTGCTGTCTGTTTTGCCGGCCGATAACGCCAGGCATAGCCAACCTGCCAGAAAACACAGGCCGCCGATGGGGGTGATGGCGCCCAGCCATTTCACATTGCTCAATACCAGCACATAAAGGCTACCACTGAATATCACAATGCCCGCGGCAAATAACCGGCTGGTCCAGCGTAGCGCGTGCCGGTTGACATGGGCAGCCAGGCCCACCAGCATCAACAGCGCCAGCGTATGGACGAGCTGGTAGAGTACGGCGGTGTGCCAGACGGGCAGTAGCGCAGGGTCCACATGGTTTTTCAGGCCATGTGCACCGAATGCACCGGCGGCCACGCCGATAAAACCGCTAATAGCGGCGCCGCGAATTAAAGCTGAGAAGGTAGTCATAGGGCAAGTGTTGGAATGCATCTGGGCTGACCGCATGTTTTTTTTGCGGTGATGGTGTATTGTAAATGTTTGCGCAGCACCGTGACGCCTGTTACGGTGCTGCATATATGATTGTTTCCCGGAGTGCCAGTTTACTATGACAACCGCTTATGAACGCCTGCAGCAATTGCGTATCGCGATGGCCGCCCAGCATATTGATGCCTACCTTATTCTGTCTGCAGATCCCCACCAGTCAGAAGATCTTCCAGAGTACTGGCAGGGACGACGCTGGCTCAGCGGCTTCACCGGTTCTGTCGGAACCGTGGTCGTCACCAGCGATTTTGCCGGGCTATGGGTTGATTCCCGCTATTGGGAGCAGGCGGAAAAGCAGCTAAGTAAAAGTGGCCTGACGCTGATGAAACAGGGCCAAGCCGATGTGCCTGGTGTCAATGCATGGCTGGGGGCGCATCTTGCAAACCGGCAGGTCGTAGGCGTGGACGGCCATGTGCTCAGCCTGAAAGCGGCACAGGAATTGCGCCAGGCCCTGACACGCAGCGACAGCATATTGAAAACCGATAGCGACCTGTTGGCGGCAATCTGGCCGGACAGGCCGGGTTTACCGGCAGCACCTGTTGTTGAACATAGTGCACCCTTTGCCACACGCAGTCGTCAGCAGAATTTGCAGGCGTTGCGCCAGTCCATGACCCAGGCCAGTGCACAATGGCATTTGATCAGCGCGCTGGACGACATTGCCTGGGCGTTGAATCTGCGTGGTTCAGACGTTTCCTACAATCCGGTATTTCTGTCGCATTTGTTGATCGGGCCAGACAGCGCTGTTCTTTTCGTCGATAAGACAAAAATGAGTCCCGAATTGATCGCCCGACTCGCAGCTGACGGCGTCACTGTAGAGGGATACGATGATATTCAAGGCGCATTAACGGCATTGCCCCACGAGGCGCTGCTGGTTGATCCGGCCCGCACAACGGTGGGGTTGCTTGCCCATGCCCGTTCGGTATCATTGATCGAAAAACTCAATCCCTCGCAACGCTTCAAATCCGTCAAAAACCAGTCCGAGATTGCGAACGTCAGGCAGGCCATGGAACAGGACGGCGCGGCACTGTGTGAATTTTTTGCCTGGTTCGAGGCGGCCATGGAAAACGGCGAGTCAGTAACCGAGCTCACTATTGACGAACAGATCACAGCAGCCCGTGCTCGCCAGCCTCATTTTGTTTCGCCCAGTTTTTCTACTATCGCTGGTTTCAATGCCAATGGCGCTATGCCACATTACATGGCAACGCCCGAGTCATTTTCTGTTATTGAAGGCGATGGCTTGCTGCTGATCGATTCAGGTGGGCAGTATTTGAACGGCACCACCGATATTACGCGGGTGGTGCCCGTCGGTACGATTGGCGCTGACCATCGTCGCGATTTTACGCTGGTACTCAAGGGCATGATTGGCCTGGCAGCAGCCGTTTTTCCAGAAGATTATCCGGCGCCTTTGCTCGATACGCTGGCGCGTGCGCCGTTATGGGCGCAGTTGCTGGATTTCGGTCACGGGACCGGGCATGGGGTCGGGTATTTTATGAATGTGCATGAAGGTCCGCAAATGATCTCGCATCGCGCCTACCGTTTTCCCGACACCGAGATGAAAGCCGGCATGATTACCTCGGATGAGCCCGGCCTGTATCGTCCGGGTCAGTGGGGTATTCGTATTGAAAATCTGATTTGCGCAGTGCCGGCAGGTCAGTCAGAATTTGGCAATTACCTTAAGTTTGAAACGTTGACACTCTGTCCGATCGATACACGCTGTATTGAACAGCAATTGCTGAGCGAGCAGGAACTGTCTTGGTTGAACGCCTATCATGAAGAGGTTTATCGCCGGCTGGCGCCGCGTGTATCAGGCCCTGCATTGGCGTGGCTGCAGGCCAGAACCGCAGCGATCTGATTAGCGGTCAGCGGCAAGGTGCAATCAGCCTGCCGCTGAGGCCTGACACAGTGTGAGTTTATTGCTTGCGATTACCTCTTGCCTGGCCGCCCATCGCCAATGAGGCGCTGTTCAAAAAAACGGACCGCCTGGCCAATAAAATCGGGGCGGTCCATTCACGAGCTGCCAGACGTCAGCGCTTCTACATCTGGCCCATTGCATATTGCACAATCAGACTGCTGACCGATACTGCCATCCATACCAGAAAGCCCAGCAGGATAGGGCGCGGGCCGGTCGCAAAGATTTTGCGCATATCGGCAGATAGCCCCACTGCGACCAGTGCTACAACGATCAGGAACTTGGCGGCGACATTGATCCAGTCGAGCATGATCTCGGGCACAATACCGGTGCTGCGCGTCAGCGAAGCGAGTAGAAACCAGACGATGAACCACGGGAATATTTTTGCCAGGCTGACAGACTGATTGCCCTGCCGGCGATTGCGCATACCGACCAGAACGACCAGAAACAAACAGATCGGAATAATGAGCGTGGCGCGGGTCAGTTTGACAATCGTGGCAAAATCGCCTGCCGCATGACTATAGGCATAACCGGCAGCCACGACAGAAGAGGTATCGTTTATTGCTGTACCAGCCCACATGCCGAAACCGTAGTCACTCAACCCCAGCATATGTCCTAAAGCCGGAAAGGTCAGTACTGCGACAACATTGAACAGGAAAATGGTGGAGATGGCAAATGCCGTATCATGTTCCGAAGGCTTCAAAATAGGCGTGACAGCGGCAATGGCCGACCCGCCACAAATGGCAGTACCCACGCCGATCAGTGTTGTCAGGTCGGACGGCGTGCGCAGCAGGCGTCCGAGCAACCAGGCGCTCACAAATGCCACCGTCACGGTCACCAATGTGACCGCCAGTGATTCTCCACCTGTTGCCATGATCTGGGTAAAGCTCAGGCCGAAACCGAGCAGGATAATAGAGGCTTGCAAAATCTTCTTGGAAGAAAAGCTGATACCAGGCTGCAATGTGGCATGCAGGCCGAATGCGCTTCGGTACACTATTCCCAGCAGGATACCGAAAACGGGTCCGCCAATAATGGGCAGGGCACGTCCGGCAAACTCGGCTACCAGGGCAATAGCCACCGATAAAAACAGCCCAGGCCAAAGGGAGTTTTTGCGAGGTCTGGCCGCGCTGCTGCCTTTAGCTGGAGGCGCGCTGCTCGCAGCAGGTGTGACAGTCGCTGACAAAGCGTGGGAGGACGTGGCTGTGAGTGTCATAATATATCAAATATCCATTAGCTTATTACCGATTGGTATAGATCTTAGCCCTGGATATGGTATAAGTAAAGTTACAATAGTTTATAAGTAGAATAAGGAAAACTGATGGCTTCATTCAGTCCGAAACAGCTTGATGTTTTTATCAGCATCGCGCGTCTGGGCAGTGTCAAGGCTGCGGCCGATTCTTTGCATCTGACTCAGCCTGCTGCCAGCATGGCGCTGGCTGAACTGGAAAAGCAATTGAGTGGCCCGTTGTTTGATCGTGACAAAGGCAGGCTGTACCTGAATGAAAAGGGCAGACGATTGTTACCCCTGGCGCAGGAAATCATTGAAAGAATGATTGAGTTTCGCCAGCGTGCCGATGACCAGGCAGATGTCCTGACAGGAGAGTTTCGGATTGGTGCCAGCAACACTGTTGGCAATTATCGGGTCGGTGATCTGTTGAGCGGTTTTGTGCTCAACAATGACAGGGTTACAGTCTATCTGAATGTTGCAAACACAGATGAAATTGTCCGGCAGATCGTCGATCACAGCATAGATGTGGCTTGTGTCGAGGGGGCGGTGCATCACGAAGCTATCGAGTCGGTGCATTGGATGGACGACTCCCTGTGCGTATGTACACGGCCGGATCATCCGCTGGCGGCGATCGCCAATCTGCAGCCGGCCGATTTTATTGATGCGCGCTGGATTTTGCGTGAGCGAGGGTCAGCCACGCGGGCGGTCAGCGATGTGGAGTTGGATAAATTACCGCAGGCCAAGGTGGTGATGGAACTGGGGCAGATCGAGGCCATCAAGCAGGCGGTGATTGCCGGACTAGGTATTGCATTTTTGCCGCAAGTGGCCGTAACCCATGCAGTCAGTTCCGGCAGGCTGGCATTGCTTCACACACCTTTTTTGAACCTGACGCGGCAACTGTCGATTATTTATCATCGATCGCGCTATCAGGGTAGACTGATGCGCAGTTTTCTGGATTCAGTGAGATCGTCGGCCCGGCCCGAGCAGTAAAATCGACACATAAAAAAAGCCCCGCATTTGCGCCGCTTTTGTGAAAAGCGGGCGGCCGCGGGGCCTGGTGTTGGGTAACCAGCAGATTACTTCAGCTTTGTTTCTTTGTAATCTACGTGTTTGCGCGCAACAGGATCAAATTTTTTGATCAGCATTTTTTCTGGAGTGTTGCGTTTGTTTTTGGTCGTTGTGTAGAAGTGACCAGTACCAGCTGTGGATTCCAGCTTGATTTTTTCGCGAATGCCTTTTGCCATGATGGGCTCCTGGAGTTAATCGTTAGTAGGAATGAATTAAACGCTTTGGCCGTTGGCACGCATTTCAGCAAGAATGACATCAATGCCTTTCTTGTCGATTGTGCGCAGGGCGTTTGTAGAAACGCGCAGACGAACCCAGCGATTTTCGCTTTCAACCCAGAAACGACGGCTCTGCAGATTAGGCAGGAAACGGCGTTTTGTTCTATTGTTTGCGTGTGAAACATTATTACCGGACATTGGGCGTTTGCCGGTGACTTGGCATACTTTTGCCATGATCGTGACCTCGTTAAGTTTGAAGACCTGATTTTTGGCCCAGGCCAGCCTTCTGTGGGGGTTTCTGGCCGCAG
>JBOIGK010000282.1:0-9888 GCA_050742695.1 Advenella sp.
CACCGGCGGCTAACCCGCCTGCATCACGATTATGAAACCATTTGCTATAGCAGACACATTGCTGGAGAGTCGCTTCTTTCTGGGCACTGCAGGCTACCCGTCACCCAAAGTATTGCAGGACGCAATCACTGCATCTGGGGCGGCGGTCATTACCGTCGGCCTCAAACGGCAACTTACGCCCTCGGCAAGCGGCGGCGCCGGTGCGGCACTGGACAATTCCTTTTTTCAGATGCTCAAAGACTCAGGCCTGCATCTGCTGCCCAATACCGCTGGCTGCAAAACGGGCCGTGAAGCGATTACGCTGGCACAGATGGCGCGGGAAATTTTTGGAACGCACTGGATCAAACTGGAAGTGATAGGCGACGACTACACGCTGCAGCCCGATCCGATCGAGCTGATTCGTGCCGCCGAAGAACTGGTCAAAGATGGTTTTGAAGTGTTTCCCTATTGCACGGACGATCTGGTAACCTGCCGTCGCCTGCTGGATGTCGGTTGCCGGCTGCTCATGCCCTGGGGGGCACCTATTGGCTCCGGGCAGGGCCTGACCAATCCGCACGGGCTACGCATCCTGCGTGCGCGCTTGCCGGACGTCCCGCTCATTGTCGACGCTGGCATCGGTTCACCCATGGACGCGGTGCAAGCCATGCAAATGGGCTACGACGCCGTCCTGCTCAACTCGGCCGTATCCCAGGCCCACGATCCGGTGAAAATGGCAGAAGCATTCAAACTGGCCGTGCAGGCCGGGCGCATGGGTTTTGAGGCGGGCATCATGGCCAGACAGGATATGGCCGTGCCTTCCACGCAGGTCACCGGCCGGCCCTTTCTGCTGTAACCTCGCCGATTATGATTAAGCAGGCAGCACCAACAGTGCTGCCCCGTAGGCCGCCATCCCGGCCAGTACAGCAAACCCCGCATTGCGGGTGAGCCTGGCGCATACGCCTGCCGCGGCCAGACCGCAAAAATAGCTCAGCACGCTGGTGGCGCCAGTGGCCTGCTGCAAATCGGAATACACCACGACGACAGTCATGGATACCAGCAGCGCCGGCCCCAAAATGACAAACCGACCGGAGGCCAGGCGGCCAAAAATAGTTGACTTGCGCATCAACACAAATGGCAAGGCACGCGACAGCCAGGTCACCACAGCCATGACGACGATGGCCAGCCAGAATTCATTCTGTCCCATGAGATTCTCCATCCATATCTTTGTGCTGTGCGCCACCATCGCTTGCGTCAGCAGCCTGATCACCGGGTACATAGCACAACCAGGCACTGACCGTTCCGGCCAGGATGGCAGGCGTGGCCCCCGCGTAAATCAGAATCAGCAAGGTAATTACAGACGCAATAAGTAGTGCGCGCAGCATGGGGCGTTTCACGCTGAGCAGTGCCAGCGAACAAAACAGGGCCACAAGGGCAAAGCGCAATATCTGGTCGACCTGTGGAAACTGTGCCGTAAGACCGGACCCGGCGACCAGCCCGATGATTGTTCCACCAATCCAGGCCAGCCATGCGGTCAGACCCAACCCGACATACCAGGCAAATTGTGCATTGGCCGGCTGATGTCCCATTGCATGAAAAGCGGTGGCGAACACTTCATCGGTCAGCAAAAAAGCAGCCTGCAAACGCTTGTGCAAGGCATGCGGCAGCCACTTGGCGATGAGCGGACCATAAAGCAGATGGCGCGCATTGAGCAATGAAACCATGGCGACGATGCCAGGCAGCGGTGTGCCCAGTTTGATGGCGGCAAGAATGAAAAACTGCGAGGCACCGGCATAGACAAATACCGAAATGAGCACCGTTTCCCAGAACGACAGACCCACGCCCTTGGCCGCAATCCCGTATGCCATGGCCACCGGCACATAGCCGAGCAACACCGGCACTCCGGCCCGAACCCCACGCCAACCATTGCGTAACACCGACATTCTTACTGCCCCTCCTGTAACAGATCGTTATTACATCACAGGTACCGGGCTAAAATCTTGCGGTGACCGCAGACTGCTGCAAATGGCAGGCAGCGACGCAGCAATGATTTATCAGGCAAAAACAGGATCGCGCACAGTACCACTGCAAATGGACATGACCGTGCGTGTGTGGCGTATCCGCAGGGCCAAACGGCGCTGGTAGCCGTACCGCGTGAATTGGCAGGTTGCACCAGGCGCGGCGCAAACGACGGCAAACAGTTCAGTTTTCATGTCTCGCTGCGACATAATTGAGTGTCCCTGCCTGCTGTGCAGCAGCCGGATCGTCCAGCGGATGGCTAACCCCTTCTTCAACAGGCACAGATGCAAAATCGAAAGGACTGACGCCTTCCAGGCAGGCGACGTTCACACTGATTTGCGAAGGATCTGAGCGCCTTCGATGATGGGTATAGATGCCGCAACGCGAGCAAAAATAGTGCTCTGCGGTCATGGTGTTGAACTGATAGCGCGTGAGCCATTGCCTGCCGCACTTGTAGTGAATATCGCCAAGATCAGCCGTGACAACAACAGCCCCTCTCATTGCGCAATAGGAACAATTGCAGCGCCTGACATTGTGCAGTCCGCCCGCGATCAATACAGTGAAGCGGACTGCACCACAATGACAGGCACCGGCAAGCTTAATACCGTCATTCAATACGCTCTCCTTTTGCCAGAACTTTCTGGATCAGCCGTTGCGATCAAGTTCTGCGGTTGCGCAACGGCGTCCGGCCACCGCCCTCGTCTGTGAGAGGATGGCCGGTCGATGCATGACAGAAAAATCAGTCCAGCAAACTGCGCAGGACGTATTGCATGATTCCGCCGTGACGATAGTAGGCTGCCTCGCTGGGCGTATCAATGCGCACGATCGCGTCGAACTGCACGCCATCGGCCTGCACCCGTACGCTCGTGGGTGAGATGTCCTGGTTCAATGTCACGATACCGCTAATGTCAAAGGTTTCTTTTCCTGTCAGTCCGAGCGTGGCCGCATTCTGTCCCTCTGGAAATTGCAGCGGCAACACCCCCATGCCCAGCAAATTCGATCGGTGAATCCGCTCATATGATTCAGCAATCACGGCCCGCACGCCCAGCAACGCAGTCCCTTTGGCCGCCCAGTCGCGCGACGAACCAGAGCCATATTCCTTGCCAGCAAGAATGACCAGGGGGATGCCCTTGTCGATATAGGATCGTGACGCCTCGAAAATGGTCGTCACCGGCCCATCGCTGCGCGTAAAGTCCCGCGTAAAGCCGCCCTCGGTGCCTGGCGCCAGTTGATTGCGCAGGCGCACATTGGCGAACGTGCCACGTATCATGACTTCATGGTTGCCACGCCGCGACCCATACGAGTTGAAATCTTTGGGATCCACGCCGTGCTCAGTCAGGTAGGCTGCGGCCGGCGAGGTTTTGGCAATGGAGCCGGCCGGACTGATATGGTCGGTGGTGACCGAATCACCCAGCATGGCCAGCACTCGCGCGCCCTGTATGTCCGAGACTGGTTCCGGGTGGCGCGACATATTGTCGAAATAAGGCGGCTTGCGCGCATAGGTAGAGGCCTCGTCCCAGTCGAACCGCTCGCCTTCGGGCGTGGACAAAGCACGCCAACGTTCATCGCCGGCAAAGACATCGGCATAGCCCGCCGTGTACATGTCGGACATGATAGAGGCATCGACCACTTCCTGCACTTGCGCGGCTGATGGCCAGATATCACGCAAATAAACATCTTTCCCATCACTGCCTTGTCCCAGCGGCTCGTTGAACAGATCGATGTCCATGGTGCCGGCCAGCGCGTAAGCGACCACCAGCGGCGGCGACATCAGATAGTTCATCTTGACTTCAGCGTGGATGCGGCCTTCAAAATTTCGGTTGCCCGACAGCACAGACACCACCGAGAGATCATGATCTGTGACCGCCTGGCTTACTTCGGGAATAAGCGGACCCGAGTTGCCGATACAGGTTGTGCACCCGTACCCCACCAGGTTGAATCCCAATGCGTCAAGATAGCGCGTCAAACCGGCGCGTTCGTAATAGTCGGTCACGACCCGGGAACCTGGAGCCAGACTGGTCTTGACCCACGGCTTGCGCTGCAGGCCTTTTTCAACCGCCCGCTTGGCCAGCATCGCCGCCGCGATCATGACTGTGGGATTGGACGTATTGGTACAGGAGGTAATGGCGGCAATCACCACCGAGCCGTGATCGATCTGGCCTTGCGTGCCGTCGCCAAACGTAATGGGAATCGGCGCGCGCGGCCGGCTATCATCTGTCGGCGCTCGTTCCATATGATCGGTGGGCAGTGCCGAGCGCGATTGGGGCTCCTCATGGGGCGGCGGATCCGATGCAGGAAAAGACTGATCGACGACCTTGTCATAGCCACTCGGTTTCTGCTGCGGTTCCCCGATAGACGAAGCGAGCGCTCCACGAAATGCCGGTTTTGCGTCTGACAGCGCAATGCGATCTTGCGGGCGCATCGGACCGGCGATAGACGGGACCACCTGCGACAAATCCAGCTCCAGCTTTTCTGAATAGCGCGGTTCGGCTTGCGGATCATGCCACAGCCCCTGCGCCTTGGCGTAGGCTTCGACCAGCGCAATCTGCGCCTCGGAGCGGCCCGTGAACGCAAGATAACGAAGCGTTTCTGCGTCAATGGGGAAAATGGAAATGGTCGAGCCATACTCCGGGCTCATATTGCCGATCGTCGCCCGGTTGGCCAGGGGTACGGACGCAACACCGGGCCCATAAAACTCAACGAACTTTCCAACGACGCGATGCTTGCGCAACATCTCTGTAATCGTCAATACCAGATCTGTTGCGGTCGTTCCTTCCGGCAACGTTCCGGTAAGCTTAAAACCGACCACGTGCGGAATCAGCATGGAAATAGGCTGGCCCAGCATGGCCGCTTCGGCTTCGATGCCGCCCACGCCCCAAGCAACTACACCCAGGCCATTGACCATCGGCGTATGAGAATCGGTCCCGACACAGGTATCAGGGTAGGCCACTTTCATATCATCGTCATCAGCGGTGAAGACCACGCGCGACAAGTGTTCCAGATTGACCTGGTGAACAATGCCGGTGCCGGGGGGCACGACCTTGAAGTCATCAAATGCCTGCTGTCCCCAGCGCAAAAACTGATAGCGTTCCAGATTGCGTTGATATTCGATTTCGACGTTGCGTTCGAACGCATTGGCCTGCCCGAAAACGTCGACAATAACCGAATGGTCAATAACCAGCTCTACCGGCGCCAGGGGATTGATGCGGGCAGGATCTCCGCCCAGGGCATGCATAGCCTCGCGCATGGCAGCCAGGTCAACAACCGCAGGCACGCCGGTAAAGTCTTGCAGCACCACGCGGGCCGGCGTAAAGGCGATCTCACGATCCGGTTGTGCCTGCGGGTCCCAACTGGCAAGTGCGCGGATATCTGCAGCCGTAATGTCCTTGCCGTTTTCCGTACGCAGCAAGTTCTCCAGCAGTATTTTCAAGCCGTACGGGAGCGAGGCAACATCCAGTCCTTCCTCCTTTAACGCATCAAGCCGGTAGATTCGATATGATTGCTCTCCCACTTCGAGTACGCTGCGAGCGCCAAAACTATCCATACTTTTCATGACGTTTTCTCCTTGATCATAAAAACTTGCCGGGTCTGTGTTCATATCGCAAATGCCGATTGCCGCACGATTGGGACGCGGCTGCCATTGCCGGTTTCCTGATAGGGACTTACACAAGGGAAACACTTGCGGTGCGAACCCTTTGGTTTGGGTCTGTCGCTATTGCCTGCTGACGACAACTGCTGCAAGAGAGCGGACACATGCACCACATCGGCCTGATACCGACACTTGCATGCACACTGTCCGAATTGGCATCATAAAACACTGATCTAATGCTTCCCCTATCAAACCGCCTGTTAAACCACAGTTGTTAAGCCACATCTATTTAAGCCAGGTCGGCAACGCTGTTTGCCCAGGCAGAAACGGTTGCATTTCCACCGGTCACAGGCGTGCGATGGGTGCCATCCAGAACGGCACCCCACACAGGGATCATGCCATAACTTGCAGAGGTATACAAACCGGTCTGCACTTTGGCGCATAATGCATGAAGTTGCTGTCCTTTTCACCAGGAGTACGGCGCAAGGCAGATGTCAGATCACAGACGTGATGACGGAACCTGAGGATCAAAGAATCAAATTAAAGAACAGGCTAGGAATCTCACGAGAGACCACACCTGAGAAACAAAACGGAGAGTCACGGCTGGGGATCTGATCAGGGAACGAACTAATGCGCAGACGATGGATAAGATTATGGCGCAGTGTACCGACCAGACCAACGAGGATGAGCCGGCGATAGCAGCCTCGCCCCGGTGGCATTGCGCCAGACTATCCGGGGCGACATGAACAGGCTGCTATTCCCAGACAACCAGCAACTTGCCTTGCTTGAATGGATGCGGCATGGTCTGGCTGTAAATGCCATAAGTTGCATACAGGTGCTCACGCGTCAGCACCTGTTCGGGCGTATCACAAATGACCAGCTCACCGTCGGCCAGCAGCGCAATGCGATCACAATACTGGGCCGCCAGATTGATATCATGGACAATAACCATCACGCCCACTTCATCCTTGTGTGCCAGATCCGACACAATGCGGAAAAACGCATGCTGATGCTTCGGGTCCAGGGCCGAGGTGGGCTCATCCATCAACAAATACCGCGTCTGACCATCATGGCGCCGGGCCAGCAATTGCACCAGCACCCGGGCAAACTGTACCCGCTGTTTTTCACCGCCGGAAAGTGTCACCCAGGAACGGTCAAGCAGATCCAGCACGCCTGCGGTCTGCGCCGCGTGCTGCAGCAATGCATTTGCCTCGCCAGGATCCAGCTCTGGAAACGGATACAAACCCATCTGAATAATTTCCTGGATGCCCAGATCAAAGGTCAGACCGCTGCCCTGGGGCAGCACGGCCCGCTGACGCGCCTGCTCCCGCGCCGACTGCGAAGCGGCCTCTAGACCGTTGATGTAAATGGTACCTGTGTCGCGGGCGCGATCCTCCTGGTTTTCCTGTGCCAGGATGGACAACAATGTCGATTTGCCGGCGCCATTGGCGCCAAGCAGCGCCAGCACCTCTCCTCGTTTAATTTCAATTGAAATATCACGCAGCACCTGGCGCTGGCCGCGTGTTGCGCAGATGTCGCTGCCGCGCATGCATTGCTCCATGACGGTCATCGCATATTCCTTTTTACCAGCAGCCAGAGAAAGAACGGGCCGCCAATAAGGCTGGTCACCAGACCAATGGGCAGTTCCGCCGGAATAACGACCACGCGCGCCAACCAGTCTGCCATTACCAGGGCCAGGGCGCCACCCGCCATGGAGGCCGGCAACAGATGACGATGATTCGCTCCCATGATCATGCGCAGGCAATGCGGCACGACCAGCCCGACAAAGCCGATGCCGCCGGTCACGGCCACCAGTGGGCCGACCAGCAGCGCAATGCCGACGATCAGACGGCGGCGCAGGTGCTTCATGGAAAATCCCAGATGTGATACTTCGCGTTCGCCAAGCAGTAATGCATTAAGCGCGCGCCATTCCCGGCACAACAACACACAGATCACGAGTGCCCAGGGGCCGAGCAAACCGATAGTACGCCAGTTCGCAGATGCCAGGCTGCCCATGCCCCAGAAGGTAAGGTCACGCAGTTGGGTGTCCGTCGCAATATAGGTAAGCAAACCGATCAGGCTGCCCGAAATGGCATTGATGGCAATACCGGCCAGCAGCAATCCGGCCACACCTGCATAACGTCGTCCAACCAGATAAGCCAGCCAGGTACTGAGCAGAGAGCCCGCGAACGCAGCAAAGGAAATGACCCAGAAGCCTGCAGCAGTAAGCACAATGGCCGAGACCGCACCCAACGCCGCACCGGCCGATACGCCGATCAGCCCGGGCTCAGCCAGCGGATTGCGAAACAGTGCCTGCATGACCACACCCGATAACGCCAACGCCGCACCCGTGACAATACCGAACACAACGCGCGGTAACCGGATATCAAGAAAGATCTGGCGCAGCAACTGGGTTTCATCCCCCTGCCCACCCGTGAGCACAGGCCACCATTGCTGGACGGGAATGACCACCGCCCCGCTGACGCTGCCCAGAATAATGGCTACCAGCAATATGAGCAGCAGAATAGTAAAGGATTTCCTGACCCTGCCCTGACCTGGCGCAGCGTTAATTTGCATAGCCGGCCGCAGCCTTCAATTGCGAAATCGCCAGACCGACCCGCGGCCCCATGCCCAGCGCGAGCAAATCATCCATCACCACAATGCGATTGTTTTTGACCGCTGGCGTAAAGGCGATGGCAGGATCCGACTTGAATTTGTCGATCCCGCCGGCCGCTTGCAGCGAACCGTTGGTGACAATGATCATGTCCGGTTTGAGCGCCAGCAGGCTCTCTGCTGACACCGGTTTATACCCGCGCTGCGACTTGAGGACATTTTCCAGACCTGCCATTTCCATGATTGCACTGGCCGTTGTATCGCCACCGGCCATCAACTTGGCCCCCGTACGATTCAGGATCAGCACGGTACGCAAGCTATCGCTCGGCCTGGCTTGCGCCTGCTTCACATTCGCCTGGATTTCGGCGACAAGTGCCTTGCCTTTTTCCGGAACATCCAGGGCCTGGGCAATCTGCCCGATCCGTTCATACAAAGAATCCACTGTCGGTTTATCTGAGACAGTCACCACCTTGACGCCTACCGACTGGACTTTCTCCAGCGAAGCGGCCGGGCCGGCATTCTCAGAGGCAATAACCAGATCGGGCTTGAGCGACAGTACACCCTCTGCTGGCACGGCGCGATAATAGCCCACGCGCGGCAATTTGGTGGCGGCCTCCGGATACAGGCTGGACTGGTCATCGGCGACCAGCTTATGCTGCATTTGCAAATCGTAAATGATCTCCGTCACCGTGCCACCCAGCGAGACAATTCGCTTGGCCTGCTGCGCGCTGGCGCCGCCACAGAACAAACTCGCGGCGGCCAGTATAGTAAGGCAACGGGTGACGGCATTTTGTTTCATTGGGTAATTCCGTTTTGTCGATTCGGTCATGCCATCAGGCGGCCAGCGGTTGCTTGCAAAGCGATTCAAGCAGCTCGCGCCATTGCCTGATCTCGGGTACGCCGGGTTTGCGCGCGCCGAAGAACTGCACAATTTGTTCACCGTCTTCGGAATACCCTTCCAGCGAGGTCACCCAGCCGTCTTCGGTTGGCTTGTTCACGATCCAGGTGCTGTGGATGGCCGTGGTATTCAGATGCAGATTGAATTTCGGGTCCAGAATATTGAACCAGGGGCCAGTGCGCATGAGTTTTTTGACCGGGCCGGAGTGAATCTGGATCATGCCTTTATTGCCAACAAAGCACATAATGGGCAGATCCGACTCAGCCGCTTTCTGCAGCATGACTTCGATTGCATCATTGTCTACGCGCTGCGCCAGATCTTCGCCAGCGGCCTCCAGCACCTGCACGCGAGGCAGATTCCATTTTTTCAACAGGCCGGCAAAATCGTGCGTATCGGTCATGCTCAGCCACTCATCGCGCAAAAGCTCCGGCACTTCGCTGGCATAGGCCTTTGGCGCGGCAGGTGTCCGGTCAACCGGTGCAGGCTCCTGACCGGCGGCACGGAATTTTTCCACCAGCGCATCATATGCCGTCATGTCCGACTGGTCCGTGCAATAAACCTTGTGCAATGCCATGCCTGCGCCGTCAAAAAACTGGATGCTTTTGCGCCCGTTCTGAGTCACGGCCCAGGCATACTTCCAACTGGAGAAAAACACACGCAAGTCAAGATCGGCGCCCAGCACCAGACCGACCGGGCCGTTACCCACCTTGACCGATTCATAACACCCGTGGCGTTCGTGAACACACCATTCATTGCGAGTGAGCAGCATGACTTTGCCCAGCGTTTGCAACTC
>JBOIGK010000283.1:0-11333 GCA_050742695.1 Advenella sp.
TAGGTACAGTGATCGAATGGTATGACTTCGTCCTCTTTGCCGTCGCCTCTGGCCTGATTTTCAACAAACTATTTTTTCCCTCCTTGTCGCCGACCGCAGGTACGTTGGCTTCGTTCGCGACGTTGGCCGTCGGGTTCCTGGCGCGTCCGATTGGTGGCCTGATTATTTCTCATTTCGGAGACAAGAAGGGCCGAAAACCCGCGCTGGTATTCACGATTGCGCTGATGGGGCTGTCGACGATCTCTATCGGCCTTCTTCCCACCTATGCGCAGATCGGTATCATGGCGCCCCTGTTGCTTGTCCTGCTGCGTCTGTTGCAAGGGATCGGCGCCGGTGCGGAATACGCAGGTGCCCTGATTCTTGTAGCCGAATATGTTCCCGCCAGGAAAAAGGGGTATTACACCGCTTTTGTCTTGTCGGCTACGGTGGTTGGCCTGCTGCTGGCATCGATTATCTTTCGCCTGATTTCCCAGTTGCCTGAACAAGATCTGTTGACATGGGCGTGGCGCATCCCGTTCCTGTTTTCCGCTGTACTGGTCATCGTCGCGCTATATATTCGCAGGAGCCTGGAAGAAACGCCTGAGTATGTCAGGGCCGTCCAACATGCCAGTGAGCAGAAACGTGCGGCCTCCATTCCGCTCGGCGAGGTGCTCCGCAAGCAGCCCAAGGCATTGATATGCGGCTTTCTGGCCATGTCAGGCGCCAATGCCGCTACGTATACGCTCAATAGCTTTGCCTTGAGCTACATGGTAAACAACTTGGGTTTTACCAATTCCGATGCCCTGAATGTCATTATCCTTGCTGCCATCGCCGGCATTGTTTGTACTCCCCTTATGGGAAAACTATCCGATCGTTTCGGTCATGCCAGGGTATATGTACTGGGTACCTTGTTTATCCTGCTTTATGCCGCGCCCATGTTCTGGTTGATGGATTCGAAAAATATCATCCTGGCGACTGTGGCGATGATTATCGGCTACGGCGTGGGGTTTGGCTCGGTTGCAGGATCGCAGGGCGCATTCCTGACCGGACTGTTCCCGACCCGCTATCGCTTTACCGGGATCACCTTTGTGCGGGAAATGAATGGGGCCACGGTCGCCGGAATGACGCCCTTTATCGCGACATGGCTTACCGAACAGGCTGGTGGCCAATCGACCTATCTTGTTGGTTATTTGATCACGCTTTGCGCTATTTCCATCCTTGCGATCCTGGTACTGCGGCATAACCAGCAGGATCAGCAAGAGGTTGTCGCGCAGACGTGAGGTGAGCGGAGGGTAGAGCGATACTGGCCGTGTTCGCCGTACCCCGCTATGGGCGGTCGTTGACGTCGGATGGGTTGAGGCGTCAACGGCGAGTTGATTTTATTCAAGATTTTTTTGATATGACGGACTAAGCATAGCCGGGCAAAAAACCGGTCACATTTGCAAAGCATAAACCATGAATGAAAACGAACAATTCCTGCAGCGCCTGCGTGCGGAAGACGAAATCAAGCGCGTATTGCAACTGTATTGTCGCGGCGTAGACCGGCGCGAGTTTGACCTGGTGCGAGGCGTTTACCACGCTGACGCCATGGACTATCACGGCACCTACGACGGCAATATCGACGGCCTGATCCAGTGGATAGCCCGACGCCACGAAGGCGTGGCGCAATCCATGCATCTGCTGGGCAACTGCCTAATTGACTGGCGCGGCGACGATGTTGCTTTGGTGGAAACCTACTGCGTGGCCTACCAACGGCTTAAGCCGGGTGACGGAGCGTCAGCCTCGGGTGCCGGGCTGAAAGTAGGCGGCAACGGACAACAGACGCAGGTGCGGTGTCGGTTTCTTGACCGGTTTGAAAAGCGGGAAGGGGTGTGGAAGATTGCTCATCGGGTGGTGGCGTATGAATCGTTGTTGCGGGAGGATGCACCGCAGTCGCCGTTTGCGGAAGGGATGCAGATGGCAACGCGGGGGAGGGATGATCCGTTGTGGGGGTTGGTCGCGCTCGCCGTTCCCCAACACGGGCGGTCGTTGACGTCGAAGGAATAACGAATTTTGGATATATCAAATTATCATTGATATTTAATTATGCCAACTTCGGAATAATGCCTTTGTGCAGACTGGGCGTTCCGTGATTGGCAATCAGTTCCTGCCTGATACCGCAAATTCGCCACTGCTCGTCACGCTTTTTCAGATCAAAATAATACCGACCGCTGGAGTGAAAAAAATCAGCCTCAGATGTGCAATCGGTCGTTCGGAATCTAAGAATCGTGTAGTTGCACTTGGCGCTTGCCTCATTTTCGGACACGATAACAAGCAAATTGGAAAAGTTATGTTGCATTCTCAGCTCGCTGAGGGCCGCTTTACGCAAGGCGATGTACTCGTCGCTGGACATAAGCCTTGGCGGGTCGTTCCTGAAACTTGAATAGTCCACATGCAGTTCTGGCCACAGGCATTGGTCCATCAACTGCCAGTCCTGTAAGTCAAAAGCGCTCTGGAAATGGCACAGGCGATCATGGATAGCGAGTCTTTCATACAGATAAGCGTTATTCAAACTGAACTCCTTTCAAGTGTAATTTATTGTTCATGCGAACCACATATCCAATGGTCTTGTCACAGACTCTCCTGCGAGAAGGAGCTGTCTGTGGTGTGATAAATCGCGTATTAAGTTTGACGTTAGCATAATGCCTTGTCGTTTGCCGGCAGGCCGCAGGGCGTGCTCAGAAACCGCTATTCAGATGAACACAAGTACCTGTCAGTGTCTAACTGGTCATGGCCTGAGACAGATGGTGTTTTCCTTCATCGAGCGCTTCGCGCAAGGTGACGGCAAAGGCGCGCGCCATAGGCAGGGCCTGCTTGCTGTGCCTATAGAGGGCACAGAAGCGGACTGCTATGCCGGGCTTGAGCGGGCGCACTACCAGCCCCTCGCTACCCGGGCCCATGGCTGCGAATGAATCCACCACGGCCACGCCGACGCCTTCGCGGACATAGGCCGCCACGGTGGAAGAGTGCGCGGTCTCCAGACGCACCCTTGGTTGCACATCCCGCTCTTGCATCAGCGCATTCAGTCGCATGCGCAGGGTACTATGCACGCCCAGCGACACGAAATCCTGCTGGTGCAGATCGGCTACATTGATGACGCGATGTTGTGCCAGCGGATGAGCGGGCGGGATAATACATACGGCCTCCATAGGGGCGAAGACATCGTGCTCCAGGTCCGGGAGGGTGTCGGGCGGGATCGCCAATGCCAGGTCCAGTTGGCCATGCAGTAGCATAGCCATCAAATTAGTGGAGCTGTCCGAATGAATGGACACTACGACGTTGGGATAGTCCAGCAAAAAGCGGCTGACAACACCGGGTAGACAGGTAGCGACCAGATTGGGCATGGCGCCAATGTGCAACTGGCCATCGCGGGTTTCGCGCAAAGTACGTGCGACCTCACGGATGCGATCGCCGCCGCTGAAGTAGCGCTCTACCTCGCGATAAAGCCGGTGAGCCTCCTCGGTTGCGACCAATTGGGTATGGCGACGCACGAACAGGGCCAGCCCAAGGTCGGCCTCGAGGTCGCGTATCAGCCGAGTGACAGCTGGCTGCGAGATGAACAGCAATTTGCCCGCGGGAGTCATGCCGCCGGTGAGCATCACTGCCCGGAAAGCCTCCAACTGCCGGAAATTCAAGGATCGAGCCATATTGGAATCCTGGTATTTTGGATAATATTTTGTTATCACATCTGCGATTATTGTATTAGATTTTATCCACAACCACTCATATACTGGCCATCTGAATTGACAGACATTGAGGAGCAAAGCCATGCCAGATATCATGGGCGAGTACGTGGACCGCCTGGTTACTGTAGAAATGCGTAATCGCGGAATGAATAACAACATCATCCGGCAGATCTACGACGAGGCCCGTCGCGAGGGCGGTGGTCGCCCCATCACCACCCGTGCTGCTGAAGGATTATTCGAGCGTGTAACGCCCGGCGATGCCGTTTTCATTGTGACCGGCGCCGGCTATGCGCCCGAGGCACCAAACGGAGAGAGCGACGGCCCGCCTGGTGCTGCCTCTATCGCTCGTGCTTTGTTCTGGGGGTTGAAGGCTGTGCCGGTGTTCATCACCGAAGAATGTCATGCGCCGCCAGTTGTGGCCTCCAGCAAGGCTGCGGGCATCATGGTGCGCGATGCGGCATTGGCTCGCACGCGTCGCATGGGCGCCTGCCTTGAGACCGCGCCGACCGATCAGGCGGCCGTATCGGACTGGGCACGCCGCATGTTCGACAAGTACCAACCGAAGGCCATCATCGCAATCGAGCGCCTGGGGCCGAACGAGCAGGGGATTATCCACTACTCTACCGGTGTGGTGCCCAAAAACTACGTGGATGTCGCGCCGCTCTTTGCGCAGGCCAGCGAGCGCGGCGTGTTCTCTATCGGTATTGGCGACAATGCCAACGAGATCGGCTTTGGCCGTGTGCATGCTTTTATGAAGGACTTTCACCCCTACGGTCGCCGCTGCCAGTACGAAGGGGGCGTGGGCGTGCCCACGGTGGTAGCCACAGATGTGTTCCTGCCAGCCTCTATTTCCAATTGGGGCGCCTACGGTATCAGTGCAATGCTGGGCTTCCTGTGTCGCAATCAGGATCTGGTGCAAACGCCCGAACTGGAGCGCAAAATCGTAACCGCCTGCCTGGATGCGGGCGGTTGGGAAATGCGCTACTGTACCTCACGTTTCATTGTTGACGGAACAGAGGGGGAAAGTTCAATGAGCATCACGCAGTTGCTGCGCGACATGATTCGCGTCAATATTGCCGATCCCGATCGGGGTCTGTCGCATGGCGTCATTGATCGCTGACGCGCTGCCTCCCCAGCCATGATACAAGGAACACACATGAAGACATTTGTTCAATACTGCCTGCTACCCGTTGCGCTTTTGTTGGGGGCTTCTTCTGCGGTCATGGGGCAGGGGATCGACTTTCCCAAGCAACCGGTTCGCATCGTGGTGCCTTATCCAGCAGGCGGCCTGGCCGATATCACCGCGCGCCTACTGGCCGAACACTTGCCGGGTAAGCTGGGCGGAGAGACCGTCGTGGTAGAGAACCGCCCGGGCGCCAACGGCACGATCGGCGCCATGCTGGTTGCACGTGCCAAGCCCGACGGTCACACGCTGGGGCTGGTGGTGAGCTCGCACGCTTTCAGCCGCGCGCTGATGCCCCGGCTGCAATTTAATCCGGTGGAGGATTTCGAGGCGATTACCCAGGTAACGGCTACGTCCATAGTGATGGTGGCTTCGGCCGAACTGCCTGTCAGCACCTTTGCCGAGTTCATGGAATATGCCCACAACAGCAAAGAGCAGATCGTCTTCGCGTCTGCCGGCAGCGGCAGCAATGTGCATGTGTTCGGCCAGTGGTTCAGCGATATGGCCAAACTGGACATGCTGCACGTGCCATACAAGGGCAGCAGCGAGGCCCATGCGGACCTGATCGCGGGGCGCACCCACGTGACCTTTGATACGCTGGGCGCAGTATTGCCGCATATCAGGAGCGGCAAACTCAAACTTCTGGCTGCCGCCGGCCCCAAGCGTTTGGGTCAGTTTCCCGACGTGCCCACGATAGCGGAGTCCGGTTTCCCCGATTTTTCTGCTGATTCCTGGGCTGCCCTGCTGGCGCCCAAGGGCACGCCTGCTGCGGTCATTGCCAAGCTGCAGCAGGCGGTGGTCGAGGTGCTTGCGCGTGATGATGTGCGTGAGCGCCTGGAAGGGGCTGGCGCCAAAGCGGTCGGCAGCACCTCGGAGCAAGCTATTCAGTTGTTGCGACGTGATGAGCAACATTATGGAAATTTGGTCAAAAAGATGGGTATTCAAATGAATTGATGTTGGCCGCAAGGGCCTTCACCAGTCTATTTCTTGACAATGCCTGCGCGGTTTGCGATGTCCCGGTAACGGGTAATGTCACGAGCCAGCAGGTCAAAATATGCGTTCGCAGTACTTGAAACGGGTTCGATTCCGACTGAAAGAAACTGTGCCTTTATTTCATCTGTCTTGATCGCTTTTGCAATCTCGAGGTTCAGTTTTTGAATGACGTCATCCGGCGTGCCAGCAGGCGCAAGCAGGCCAATCCAACCATTGAAGTCAAAATCCTCATAGCCGAGCTCTTGCATCGTCGGTACCTCTTTCAACGCATTTATTCTTTTTCCGCTCAGAACAGCAAGTGGCTTAACGCGCCCTGATTTTATATTCACCATGGCAGCGCCCATGGAATCGGGCATCACCGTGAGGCGTCCGCCAATGAGATCGATGCTGGCCGCAGACGGGCCTTTGTAGGGGATTCCATTCAGGCGGATGCCTGATTGTTGCTTGAACTGTTCCATTGCCAGCTGAAATAATCCCGCTGAATCGCCGTAAGTAGTCGCGTCCGGTTGTTCCATGCTCAAGGCAATCAGGTCCTGAACATTGTTTATGGGTGAATCGTGACGCACAACCAGCAGCAGTGGCGTGCTGGCCAGCAAGGATACCGGTTTCATATCCTTGAGCAGATCATAGGGAACAGACTTGAATATCGCCGGTGGAACGACCGTGCCCGAGGCACTGGTTACCACCAGCGTATATCCATCGGGAGCACTACGGGCAACATGTTGCATGCCGATTGTTCCGCTGGCCCCCGGCCGGTTTTCAATGACGATGGGTTGCCCCAGCGCCGGAGAAATGGCATTGGCAATGGCTCGCGCCGTGATGTCGGTCGTTGAACCCGGCGTAAAAGGAACAACAAAACTTATCGGTTTCCCGGGGTACTCTGCCGCCCGGCAAAATGATGTCAACAGAAAGAACCCCACTACAGCAATGACTGATTTCAATGTCGTCTCCTGTGTTTTATTCCGGATTCATTTCCGGAATCGTTATGGATGGCGTCTGCAGTTTCAGGTAATGCTAGTGTTGTGCAACGGGCCGGGCAAGTTTGCCGATCCACCCGATCGACTCGCTTTTTTCCAGTGACATCATGCGGTCTGCATACGCTTTGGATTGTTCAGCTGTCATGCAATGGGAGACCAGCCGATAGAATTTTTCAATCACCTCCGATTCCGACATCGCATTGTCAAGACCGCCACGCGGAGTACGAAAATCAAGAGTATGGGTTTTGTCGCAATCATCGGATCGCGCCGTCACGATGCAGTGTTGGTAATGCGTAAGCGACTCATTGCTGCGAGTCTTTATTTTTGCCAGTGCCCGCCGGGTTTGCTCGCGCTCCAGATACTCGGGAAACATCAGGCTATGCTCAGGAAGAATCACAGTGTTCCCGCATACGGCCAGCGCAGCACAATATCGCAAATCGAATCTCGCTTCGTTGGGTGTTGCGGGAGGAACATGTTTTGATACTGCCGCATGGACATAGGCCGGGAGTTCTATGGTGATGTCATAGTCCGACAAATCCCCCTTGACCGTGTCCGATAGCTGGCTTATCGCGTCAACCGCAGCGTGGATATATCCGCAACAGGCGTGCAGCTTGCGGCTTGGCTTTGCTAGTGCCCACTGTGCTTGCAGCGGGTCTCCCGGCGTGCCGTCCGCTGTCGCAACGGTTGCGTAATAACCAAATTCACCCTCCAGCAGCCGCCGGGGGCCTGTCATGCCGGCAAGCGCGTATTGCACGGCGGCAATCGCCGTCATTGCTGGCTGCGCGCCGAAAAGCATGGGCTTGACGGTACCGCCTTGCCTGAAAATGACCTCTGCCGGACACCAGCCGGCGAGGCTGGCGGCAATCGCCATCGCCTCCTGGGTCTGGCCAGGCGTCAAACCCATATGATGAGAGACAGCCGCTGCGGCGCCAACCGAAGAGGGCAAACCCACAGGAACCAATCCGACCTGGCCAAAAGGCTTCAGGGTGGGATAAATGCGGGAATAGATTTTGCTGGTCACCTCTATCCCTCTTATGACTGCTTCCAGCAGAATTTTTCCCGAGCTGTTTCTGTCACAGGCAGCCGCAATAGCCGCCGTCACGTTACCGATGCTCGCGTGCCCGCCGATCAGATCATTGAGTTCAAGAATGTCACCGGCATATCCGTTAACCCTGGCGGCATTCATCATGTCCAGGCACATGCCGCTCCCAATAACAGGGACAGTCCCCTGACTCTCGGGTGGCGTCGAATTCACCAGCATTGAAACTTCAGCCGTCTGATGACCGGATATCATGCAGCCAATGGTGTCCAGAATACAGAGCTTGGCCTGTTCGATCACCGTGTCGGGTACATGCCCCAGAAGGCAGCGACTGGAGAAGCGCTCCAGTATGTCAAAGTTCAGGTCCGTCTTAGTCATGAATCATTCCTTCTTCTGCTTTACCCCAAGGCCAACAACGCGGTATGTATTCAAACACGGCGACACACGACGCCATCGGCCATCAATATTCCCGTTTTGCGTGGAATATCGACAGACGATCTGCGTTCAGGCAGCCAACAGATGACGGGCGATGATCAAACGCTGGATCTGGTTTGTTCCTTCAAAGATCTGGTTCAGCTTGGCATCCCGCATCATTCGCTCGGCAGGATAATCCTTGACATAACCATAGCCTCCAAGAACCTGTACCGCGTCAGTGGTGACTTTCATCGCCATATCGCTGGCGAAACATTTGGCCATGCTTGCAAGCATGGACAGGCGTTCGAAGTCGCCCTTGTCGCCGGCGCGCGCGCACGCATAAACCAGGCCTCGTGCCGCCTCAATTTGCATGGCCATGTCTGCCAGCATGAACTGTATCCCCTGGAACTCGGATATGGCGCGACCGAACTGCTTGCGCTGCTTTGCATAGTCCACGGCCAGCTTCATTGCACCCTCGGCAAGCCCAAGGGATGCGGCCGCGATAGCAGGGCGGTTCAGATCGAGTGCCCGCATTGCGGCACGAAAGCCTTTTCCCTCTTCGCCCAGCATATTTTCTGCAGGCACGCGGGCGTTCTCAAGGAAAATGGGCACATTGATCGATCCCTTCATACCCATTTTTCGCTCATTGCGACCAAAGGTGACCCCCGGCGTATTTTTCACATCCACCATAAACGGGCTGATGTTGTTGACGCCGCCGCCGTCATCTGTCTTGGCAAATATCATGATGTAGTCCGCGACACTGCCGAAGGAGCACCACTGTTTCTGGCCGTTCAAAACGTAATGATCGCCGTCTTTGACGGCACGGGTTCGCATGGCGCTCACATCGGAACCGGCATCCGGCTCCGATAAAGCAATCGCAGTCAGCGTTCGTCCTTTTGCAAGTAGCGGCAGCATGCGATCTTTTTGCTCTTTGGTGCCAAAATGAATCAGTGGCAAGGCAAACATTGAATTGAGTCCGGCCAATAAGGCGCACGTTTCGGAGTGTTTGGCGATTTCTTCCCGTGCAATGCACACCATTGTCAGGTTTGCCCCGGGACCTCCATATTCCTCGGGTACCCATAGTTGCAACAGTCCCATATCACCATAGATGGGCACAAGCTCTTCGGGAAAACGGTCATTCTCATCGATTTCAGCGGCGATGGGAGCGACATGCGTTTCCGCCATCCGGCGAACACTGTCCTGGAACGCGATTTCTTCCTCTGTAAAATGCATAAACATGGATTCCTTTCTAATAGATAATTAGGCACTGCAGTGCCATACAGGTAATGAGGTGCACGAGCTGCGACACCGATGAGCTGTAGTCAGCCATTTCGGCGAATATCAAGTGCCATCGTTCACAATAGGAATTCGCGACTGACGGAGGCGGGCCTCTGCTCTGCAGCAGACAGTGTCACGATCATCATGGTCAGTCTGCATACACATACCAGTCGGCCTTTCCCGTCTTCTATCTGAATTGACCAGACCTGTGTTCGCCCGCCAATGTGCTGTGGCGTTGCGGTGCCGACAACGAAGCCCGACCGTGCAGGGCCGACATGATTGGCATTGATGTCCAGTCCGACCGCACGTTGGCTGTCAGTGTCTATTGTCAATTGCGCCGCATAGCTGCCAAGCGATTCGGCCAGAAATACCGAAGCCCCGCCATGCAGAACACCGAAGCGTTGCGTTGTTCTTTCATCAACTGCCATGCGGGCCTGCAGGCTTTCTTGGGCACGGCCATGGAACCCCAGAAACTCCACCCCCATATGCTTGAGCGCGGGTCCTCGAGTGTCATTCATCACATGTACCGAAGGTTTGATTCGCCAGTACTCAGCCATCAGGAGGCTCCGTCAGTCGTTGAGTGATGCTGCGCCGCAAGCGAATGCGTCCATTGCTGCATTTCGGCTTGAAGGGCACTTTTGAAGTCGGATAAAGTCGAAACGGCGGGCAAAAACTGTAATGCAAGCAATTGGGATTTCAGCTTTTCCAAGTCAAGGGTGTGGGTCAGCGCCGCGTTGACGCTGTCGACTATTTCATCGGGCATGCCTGCCGGGCCGAAAATGCCGAACCATGAATCCACGGCATAATCTGCAACCTGGGAATTGATTGTCGGCGTATTTTTGAACAATTCATCCGGCTTCTCCGACGAGACAGCCAGCAGCCTGATTTTTCCCTGTTTGATGAACTGCAGCATCGAAGAAGACGGGGAGGTCAACAGCAGTTTTACTTCCCCGCTCACGAGCGCAGTTGTCGAGGGCGCCTGTCCCTGATATGGAATGTGCACCATACGGGTTTGAGACATTTTTTCGAACAGCATGGTCGCGTAATGCCCCAGGGAATCATTCCCGGCACTGGCGTACTCCACACGCCCGGGGTTCTGTCGCAGATAGGCGATCAATTCCTGCAAACTGCTTGCCGGTACGGATGGATGTGTCATCAGAAGCAAGGATCCGCTGCAAACCAATCCCAGGGGCGTCAATTGGCTTAACGGATCCTGCTGGCCCTGCAACAGAGGTGCAAGCAGCACCGGTCCGTTATTTCCGAAAAACAGGGTATGACCATCGGGCTTGGCATTGACCACCGCACGAAAACCAATCATTCCGGAAGCCCCCGGCATGCTTTCGACAACGACCGGTTGTTTGAACCTCTGTTGCAGGGGTTCCTGGATCAGTCGCGCAATAAGATCCGTGGTCCCGCCGGCGGAATAGGGGACGATGAGCCGTATGGATTTTTGCGGAAACCAGGGCTTGGTGGCCTGAGCCAGGACACGAGCCGGATCCAGCGCAAAAAGAAGCGAGGCGAGGGCAAATCGGCGCCTGTTGAGCATTGTTGTCTCCGTGTATGCGTCGTCTGGAATGGACGCTTGTCTTTTTTGCTTATCGGTCATCCATCGTTTTCAATGCGTCGATGGTAGTACCAATGATATAAGCGAATAAAACTTTCGTCAACAGGATTTTTGCGTATTTATTTTCGCGTGATCGCGATCACCGGTTCATGCCGTTGCCTTTGCAGTACAACCTCCGGGG
>JBOIGK010000284.1:0-4626 GCA_050742695.1 Advenella sp.
GCACCGCACTGGGCGTGGTCATGGCCTCACACAATTACCCAGGCACACCGCGTACGGGTGATGCCATCACCAACATTCCCGGCGCCAGCGCCGACTGCGTCACCTTCCATGCCGGCACCAGCCTGCAGGACGGTGTGTTGCAAACCTCGGGCGGTCGAGTGCTATGCGTGACGGCACTGGGCGACACGCCTGCGGCTGCCCGTGAAATTGCCTATGCGGCCCTTGAGCAGATCCGCTTTGACGGCAGCCAGTACCGCAAGGATATCGGCTGGCGTGCCCTGAAGTCCGCATGAAAAAAATCGGACTCCTGGGCGGCAGCTTCAATCCGGTACATCTGGCCCACCTGGCCATGGCCAGGACAGCATTGCGCGCGCTGAACCTGGACGAGGTACAGCTGATTCCTGCCGGCAACCCCTGGCAAAAGCAGCCGCTACGAATCAGCGGCGCCCAGCGCCTGGAAATGCTGGCGCTGGCGATAGCCGATGAACCTGGCATTGTGGTCAACGATATCGAAATCAACCGGGAAGGGGCAACCTACACCATCGATACGCTACGCAACCTGCCGCGCGACGCAAAATACTACTGGCTATTGGGCACCGACCAGCTCAACAATTTCTGCACCTGGCAGAACTGGCAGGAAATTACAGACTACGTCACGCTGACTGTGGCCTGGCGCACCGGTTATCCCTTGCATATCCCGCAGGAACTGGATGCCCTGTTGCGTCGTGATGGCAAGGGCCTGATTACCCTTCCCTTCAAGGCCATGGATGTGTCCTCCACCGAGATCCGCTCACGCATCCAGCAGGGACAGGATGCCTCGGCGTTTGTTCCCGCGCCCGTTCTGGATTACATTAATACTCACGGACTTTACCGATAGCAGATTGTCTTGCTGCCCCTTACCCCGAAAACCGGAAAACCTTATTACCTATGAATATACAAAAATTGCAACGTCTGGTCATCAATGCGCTGGAGGACGTCAAAGCCCAGGATATCCGGGTGTTCAACACCAGCCATCTGACCAGCCTGTTTGACCGGGTCGTTATCGCCAGCGGTACTTCCAACCGCCAGACTCGTGCCCTGGCAAGCAGCGTTGTCAATGCAGCCCGAGCGCAAAAAATACCCATTATCGCCCTCGAAGGGCAGGAATCCGGTGAATGGGTACTGGTCGATATCGGCGATATTGTCATCCATTGCATGCAACCGACCATTCGTCAATACTACAATCTGGAAGCGGTGTGGGGCGATAAGCCGGTACGCGTCCGGCTGCTGGAGCAATCCAAGGGCCATGCCATGCAGGGTTTTGCCGACGAAGAAGACGACAACATGGAAGAATAAAACGTCCTATGAAGCTCATTGTCATCGCTGTCGGCAACAGAATGCCCGATTGGGTCACTACCGCATGGAAAGACTATGCGAAGCGGATGCCCGCCGATTGCACGATTGATCTGCGGGAAATCAAGCCTGAACCCAGAACCTCCGGAAAAACGCCATCCCAAATGATGGAGGCAGAAGGCCGTCGCATTCAGGCCGCGCTCACTGCCGACAGCCTGGTTATCGCACTGGATGAACATGGTCGCGATCTGACCACCATGGACCTGTCGCGGCAACTGGAAGGCTGGCGCGGCAATAGCCAGGACGTCACCTTTCTGATCGGCGGCCCGGACGGATTGGATGCCGACCTCAAAAAGCGTTGCGCCAGCCTTATCCGCCTGTCATCGCTAACATTGCCGCATCCGATGGTGCGCATCGTGCTGGCCGAACAGCTGTATCGCGCCTGGGCCATTCTGACCAATCATCCGTACCATCGCGCCTGAACGCGCTAGTGCCGGCACAACCTCTTGGATCATGACCGCATTGAACAACACTGTATCGGGCTCTGGCCCTGCCCCGACAGAATCTCTGCTGATGACGCAGGTGCAAACGCAACCCATTTTCCTGGCGTCGGCCAGTCCGCGTCGCCACCAATTGCTCACCCAAATGGACATTGTGCATGACGTTTTGCAGGTGCCTGCGCCGCCAGGCGAGGACGAGCCATTGCTGCCCGGCGAACATCCTGCCAGCTATGTGAAACGCACCGCCAGGGAGAAGGCCGAGCGCGCGGTGGCGCACCTGCATGCTAGCGGCCTGGTGCCGCGCCCCATTTTGACGGCCGATACAACCGTAATGATGGGTCCGCAACTTTTGGGAAAAGCCCATAGCGACAATGACGTGCGCGATGCGCTATCGGCCCTGTCCGGGCGGACGCACCAGGTGCATACCGCCATCGTAGTGGCCTGGCGCGAGCGCCTGTACGAAGACGTATCTATTACAAATGTGATAATGAAGACCCTTACCGCCCACGAGATAGACTGGTATGTGCGTTCGGGCGAGGGCATCGGCAAGGCCGGCGCCTATGGCATACAGGGCCTGGCCTCGGCCTTTGTGGAATCGATCAGCGGCAGCTATAGCGGCGTCATGGGACTGCCGCTCTTTGAAACCTGCCGGCTGCTGGGGCGTGCCTATTCAGCGTCGGACTGATTGTCCGGCGCCGCATTAATAAACGCCTCTTCCTTGTTGCAGGCGCCATCGATGCGAACAATCGTAGGATACGGATTCAGGTCCAGATTGAAACGGCGGGCATTAGCCACCTGCGGCACCAGACAGAAATCAGCCATGGTGGGCGTATCGCCATGGCAGTAAACACCGGTATCGGTTGAAGAGGCCAGCATTTTTTCGAGCGAATCAAACCCCTGGCGGATCCAGTGCAGATACCACTCGTTTTTTACTTCTTCGGTTACACCCAGCTCGCGCTTAAGGTACTTGAGCACCCGCAAGTTGTTCAGCGGATGAATGTCACATGCAATAAACTGCGCCAGTGAACGCACGCGTGCCCTGCCCGCCTGCGTTGCAGGAAGAATGGGCACCTGCGGATACGCCTCTTCAAGATATTCCATGATGGCAATGGATTGCCCAATGCTCACATTCTGGTCGATGAAGGTAGGCACCAGGGCAGTTGGATTGAGTTCGCGGTAGGTTTGCGCCAGTTGCTGGCCACCATCACGGATAAGGTGCACAGGCACTGACTCGTATCCCAACTGCTTGACGTTCAGCGCAATTCTGACCCGATAGGCCGCCGAACTTCTGAAATACCCATATAGCTTCATCTGCATTATCTCCCTGCCTGTTGTTTGCGGGACAGTTCCTTTGGCAAGGGGAACGTCACGTTCTCTTTTGTTCCATCCATTCTGCGAACCGAAATGGCACCCAGCTCCTTCAAGCGCTCAACAACCTCCTGAACCAGTACTTCGGGAGCCGAGGCGCCGGCAGTAATGCCTATTTTTTTGGCGTCTTGCACCCATTCAGGCCGAATAGCCTGGGCATTGTCGATCAGATATGCCTCGCAATCGAGCCGTTCGGCCACTTCACGCAGCCGGTTCGAGTTGGAACTGTTGATACTGCCCACCACGAAAAACACATCGCAATCAGGCGCAAGCACCTTGACTGCATCCTGGCGGTTCTGGGTCGCATAGCAAATATCGCTTTTCTTGGGTTCGACAATGCTCGGAAATTTTGCCCGGAGCGCGTCGGCCACCCGCCTTGCGTCATCAATCGAAAGCGTTGTCTGGGTAACAAACGCCGTATTCTCAGGATTGTCGACCTGCAAGGCAGCGACATCTTCCGGGGTTTCCACCAGATGCATGCGGCCGACAGCCTGCCCAAGCGTACCCTCCACTTCGGGGTGACCCTTGTGACCGATCATCACAATCTCAAGGCCTGCGGCGTGCATTTTTGCCACTTCAATGTGTACCTTGGTTACCAGCGGACAGGTTGCGTCGAAAATGCGCAGGTCGCGCAATTGCGCTTCTGCGCGTACCGCACGCGAGACGCCATGGGCGGAAAACACCACGATGGCGCCTGCCGGTGCCTGATCCAGCTCGTCAATAAAAATTGCGCCCTTGTTGCGCAGGCTCTCAACCACAAATTTGTTATGCACGATTTCATGACGCACATAGATTGGAGCGCCGTGCAGCTCCAGCGCACGCTCCACAATATCGATGGCGCGGTCAACCCCTGCGCAAAAGCCACGCGGTTCAGCTAGAATCACTTCGCTGTTTTGAGCCATTACAGAACTCCGAGCAATTTGACGTCGATACGTAAATCGACGCCTGCCAGTGGATGATTGAAATCAAAGCGCGCCGTGTCGTTATCCCACTCGCGGAAAATACCGGAATAACGCCCGCCGTTGGGCGCCGTAAACTCGACCACATCGCCAGGTTCAAATTGCGCATCGGGGCCGGCATCGCGATCCAGCATCTGGCGGGTAACCCGCTGCAACAGTTCCGGATTACGCTCTCCGTATGCCTGCTGAGCAGGCAGATCGTAACTGAATGATTCGCCTTCGGCATGGCCGATCAGTGGTGCTTCCATGGAAGGAGACCATTGTCCGGTGCTCAATTGCAGCGTGCCTGGCTTGCCGGTAAAGGTATCAATAAAGACCGAACCGGCGCCTGGCCCGGACGTCAGCGTAATGCGATAGTGCAGGGTCAGGTAGGATTGGGCATGGACAATTGGATTCATGGACTGGGAATTCGCGGTCAAAATCTGTCACCGTAGTGCGTTTTTTGTAAAACCTCATTTTAACTGACA
>JBOIGK010000285.1:0-2597 GCA_050742695.1 Advenella sp.
TCCTGCAAACCGATATGCAATATCGTGCCACCTGGCTGCACACTGTTGAGCGCCGTATTGCGTGTGGGTTTTGCCCCAACCGCATCCACGACCAAATCGTAGTAATCCAGCTCGGGCGTTGTCGCTATCGGGTCGATGGCCACGCACCCGGCATGTTGTTCGGCCGATGCCCGTCGCAATGCATTGGTTTCTGCCAGGTCCACATGTTTGCAGCCGTATGCGCGCAGCAAAATTGCAGTCAGCAGTCCAATTGCCCCGCCTCCTATCACCAGCACGCGGCCCTCCGGCAAGGGACGATGCATCTTTTCCATTGCCAGATTCAATGCATGCAGCACCGTGGCAGCCGGCTCAGTCAAGGCCGCCACCACAGGCTTCATATCGGCAGGAACGGGAATCACCGATTTTCCGGGCACCGACATAAATTGCGCAAACGCACCGGCCCGCGACATTCCTACCATGCCACGATTGCTGCATAAATTGTCTCTGCCCTGCAAGCAATATTGGCAAACCCCGCAAGTGATCAGCGGATTGACCGTCACCCTTTGGCCAACGTTGATTGCATCTGTTGCGCTTTCTGCCACTATGGCAGCCAGCTCGTGCCCCAGAACCAGGCCTGGCTTGCGTCTGGGATCGTGTCCATGATAGGCGTGCATATCAGATCCGCAAATGCCTGCAGCTTCGATACGCAGGACCACTTCCCCCGCGCGCAATTCAGGCAGGGGCCGCTCTTGTAGCGCCATTTCGTTGGGTGCGGTGTAAACCAGTGCTTTCATTTGATAAAACTCCTTGTGTGCAGATCCGGCGTCCGCCGGATCCGGTACCAAATCAAGATATTGACGTTTGCGCGGTGCCTGCCGGTTCCCTGCGTGCGTATGTGATCTGATCCGGCACATGCCGGGCAATCCATCGGGTGCATGCGACACTAAGCAGGCCAGCCGCCAGAACATACAGGCACAACAACCATGGATCGCCGCCATTGATATCGGTCAGCACGGTAGCAATAATGGGCGTGAGACCACCAGCCACGACGCCAGCCAACTGATATACAAATGAAATCGCGGTATAGCGCACCTTCGCATCAAAGCATGATGAGAAAAATGACGACATGGTGCCAAACACCGCAGCATGAAATATGCCAAACGGAATAATAATGGCAAGCCAGACCAGATAGATATTGTCGGAGAACGTCTGCATCACATAGAACGCAGGAAACGCCGACAGCGCTGCAAACAGGGCGCCCAGCCCGTATACGCGAGCCTTGCCGACGCGATCAGCAACCGCTCCCCAGAACGGGATAAAGCACGTCATCAATACTGCGCTCATCATCACGCCCAGCAGTGCATGTGTCCGCGGCAAATCCAGTTCACGCGTCAGATAATTAAGTGAATAGACACCAAACACATTAAAGAATACGCCGTCGATCATGCGCGCACCCATGCATGCCAGTATCATGCGAGGGTATCGGCGCAAGGTATCAACCAGTGGCAGCACGGGCTTTTCAGTGCTTTTTGCTGCAGTGGCTTTTTGTTTCATTGCTTCAAACTCAGGCGTCTCGGACACATGATTGCGGATATAACCACCCACCAGCGCCATCAGGCCGCTTAACAGAAAAGCGACGCGCCAGCCCCAGGACAAAAAAGCTTCGTTGCTCAGTTGCCACGACAATAATCCCACCACACCAGAGGCCAGCACCAGCCCAAGCGACATGCCGGTCTGGGGAATGCTGCTGAAAAATCCGCGTCGCGCTTGCGGGGCTGATTCATAGGTCATCAATACCGCCCCACCCCACTCACCACCCAGGCCGATTCCCTGCACGATGCGAAAGAACAGCAATAGAATCGGCGCCCAGATGCCGATCTGGGCGTAGGTCGGAATAAAGCCGATCGCGACTGTGGCTCCGCCCATCAGCAGTAGCGTGAGCATCAGCATTTTCTTGCGACCAACCGTGTCGCCGAAATGCCCGAATATGATGCCGCCCAGGGGCCTGGCAACGAATCCAAGCGCGAACGTTCCGTACGCCAGCATGGTGGATAAAAACTCGTTTTCTCCGGGAAAATAAAGCTTGTCAAACACCAGTCCGGCAACAACGCCGTATAGAAAAAAATCGTACCACTCGATAATCGACCCAAACAGGCTTGATATCGTCGCCCGATGTAGATTACTGCGGGCCTGTCCATGTTCTGAATTGTTCATGCTTGTCTCTGCTCCATAGCGCTTTTATTCTGTTTTTATATATATTGAGGAACGGCAAAATCCTGCCGCAAGAATACTGCCTACTTCGCTGTGTAACCTCCGTCGACCATGATTATCTGTCCGGTGATATAGCTTGATGCCTGGCTGGCCAGAAACACAGCAACTCCATGTAAATCTTCCAATTGGCCATTGCGACCAATACACGTTTGCGCAGCATGATGCTGGCTCGGGCTTGTATCGCCAAATACCGAGGCGGTCAGCGGCGTCGGAAAAAAACCCGGCCCAATTGCATTGCAGGTAATGCCATGCGGCGACCACTCCTGCGCGATGGCACGCGTCAGTTGCACCACGCCGCCTTTTGCCGCGCCATACGGAGCGCTATGGGCAAACGCGCGGTATGACTG
>JBOIGK010000286.1:0-3440 GCA_050742695.1 Advenella sp.
CCAGCTGGCATTGGCTTCCAGCAGACGTTCATCGGCTTCCTTGACCAGGCCCAGGTAACTGACATACAGCACGGGTTGCCCCGAGGCGCGGGTACGCAACGTATCGACAAAGGTATAGAGCTGCTCAACATAGCCCATGGGCTGCATGGTCTGGTTTTTGACCCACTGGCGCACCCCGGCCTGCAACGAGCTATGCACGGGCGATAACGGCCCATAGGGCAGGATATTGCCGTTTTCCACGGTCAGCACCCTCGCGTTCAGATTGGTAATCGCGATCAATACCGCGACAACCTCGGTAGCGCCTTCTGCAGTGCTCGACACGGAAAAACCTGAAGCCATACCTGTACATATCCATCAACAATGTATGGATTCTATCAGAACGGCCCTGATGGCATTTGCGCCACAACGCTTACACCTGGGAAATAAAAAATACTTTACGATTTATACTCAATTGGAGCATAATGTATTCTCGAAAATGGCACGGGATACAGGCATATGACATCAACCTCCTTCTCTGTACGCAAGACGTTCGACATCGATTTTCCGACGCTGAACCGGCCGGCATCCGACGCAGGTATGGGCTCGGCCTGTCAGGTAAAGCAGGCCTGGGCCAGCGTGCCCGAGCCGCTTGATAAAAAGAACCGGGACACTTATCGACAGTTGATTGTCGATCTTCTGGCAAAGCAGCAGGCAACGCTGGTTGCACACTACTACGTTGATGCTGAGCTACAAGACCTGGCGCTACAGACCGGCGGTTGCGTCGGGGACTCGCTGGAAATGGCCCGCTTCGGCCGGGATCATCCGGCCACCACATTGGTTGTGGCTGGCGTCAGGTTCATGGGTGAGACCGCCAAGATCCTGAGCCCCGAAAAGCAGGTATTAATGCCTGACCTGCAGGCCAATTGCTCGCTGGATCTGGGCTGCCCGCCCGATGCTTTTGCGGCTTTCTGTGATGCCAACCCGGGACGCACAGTGGTGGTATATGCCAATACCAGCGCGCAGGTCAAGGCCAGGGCCGATTGGGTGGTGACCTCTTCGATCGCCCTGGAAATCGTGACCTACCTGCACCAGAGGGGTGAAAAAATTCTGTGGGGCCCCGACCGCCATCTGGGCCAGTACATACAACAGCAAACCGGCGCGGACATGCTGCTATGGCAGGGTTCGTGCCTGGTGCATAATGAATTCAAGGCTGAAGAGCTGGCCGAGTTGAAAAAAGCCAACCCGCAAGCGCGCGTGCTGGTGCACCCCGAATCACCGGCTCCGGTGGTGGCCCTGGCAGATGTGGTCGGCTCCACCAGCAGGCTGATTCAGGCCGTTGCCGAGTTGCCGGCGACAAGCTTTATCGTGGCAACCGACCAGGGCATCGTGCATGAAATGCAAAAACAGGCGCCTGGCAAGACGTTCATCGCCGCCCCCACGGCAGGCGAGAGCGCCACCTGCAAAAGCTGTGCCTTTTGCCCGTGGATGGCAATGAACGGGCTAGCCGGCGTGGCCAACTGCCTGCAAACGCATAGCGGCGAAATCGTGCTGGATCCACAGTTGGGATATCGGGCGCACAAACCCATCGGTCGCATGCTCGATTTTGCTGCTGCCTACAAAAAGAACATCCGGGCCAGCGGCGACATAAGCCGCGATGTTCATTTATTTTCCCAAATCGGACCTGCATGATGAAAGCCACAGCGCATGACTATGATGTGGTGATTATCGGTGGCGGTCTGGCCGGCCTGTCGGTTGCACTAAGCCTGCCTGGCAATATGCGCATTGCAATTGTCAGCAAACTATCACTGGAGACCACCGCCAGCAGCAAGGCCCAGGGCGGGATAGCGGCGGTGCTGGACGCCGAAGATCATACCGACAATCATATTCGTGATACGTTGGTTGCCGGCGCCGGCCTGTGCAATATGACAAGTGTCAGCCACATTGTGCAAGCTGCGCCGGCCGCGATCGACTGGCTAAGACACCTTGGAGTCCGATTTACCCTTGCTGGTCAGGATCGATTACACCTGACGCGCGAAGCCGGCCACAGTCATCGCCGTATCGTTCATGCAGCAGACAGCACAGGATCAGCGATCACATCTGTGTTGCAGACAGAGTTGCAGCAACGGCCCAACGTGGACGTGTTTGAGCATACAGTGTGCGTCGATGCATTAATCACGCATGAATTAATTACACATGAATCAGTCGCGCATGAGCATGCCACTCGATCCGTCTGTCAGGGAATTGACGTCCTGGATATGGCTTCAGGTAACACATTAACCCTGACCGCCCGCCACACTGTCCTGGCCACGGGTGGACTGGGGCAGCTGTTTCCCTATACCACCAACCCGTCCACCGCCACCGGTGACGGCCAGGCCATCGCCTGGCGTGCGGGTTGCCAAATTGCCAATCTGGAATTCGTACAGTTTCATCCCACTGCCCTGGCATTGCCGAACGCGGCCTCCTTTTTGATCTCCGAAGCAGTCAGGGGCGAGGGCGGTGTGCTGGTAAACGCCGATGGACACCGCTTCATGCCTGATTATGATTCGCGCGCCGAACTTGCGCCTCGCGATATTGTGGCACGGGCTATCCACGCTGAAATAAGCAGGCAACAGGGCCAACCTGTATGGCTTGATATTTCTCACCGTCCGGCGGGGTTTATACGCGAGCACTTCCCCACGATTTACCAGACTTGCATGAACGTGGGGCTGGACATAACTCGCGAGGCGATTCCGGTTGCGCCGGCGGCACATTATTCCTGCGGCGGCATTGCCACCGATTTGGACGGGCGCACCAATATTGACGGCCTGTATGCCGTGGGCGAGGTTGCCGATACTGGCCTGCACGGCGCCAATCGGCTTGCCAGCAACTCACTGCTCGAATGCATCGTGATCGGCAGGAACTGCTCAGATGCCATCGTTGCTGACGAAAAGCAAATCAGCAGCTATCCACGCCGGGCGAAGACCGTGCCGTCTGCGCGTCAAATGTGCAAACCGCCCCCACCAGACGAATGTCCCGCCCTGCCGAGTTGCGCCGATATCCAGCAAGTCATGGGTAAAAACCTGGGAATATTGCGCTCCACACGAACGATCGAACAGTCGCGCGAACAGCTGGATATTTGGCGCCGGCAGCTTGGGTTGATATCAGTGTATGGATGGACCGCGTTGACGCTGGAGCTGCGCAACACGCTTGACTGCGCCTGGCTGATCGCGATCTGTGCAGGTCTGCGCCTGGAAAGTCGTGGTTTGCATTTTCAGGTGGACTATCCCGATTTATTATCTGAACCTGTGCGCAGCGTTGTTCAGCGTCGCCCGGTTCACGCTACCTTGACAAACCAATGAATTTTCACGCAATGCGCATGGTACCTGGGGGAATGTTGGATAAGCACAAAAATGAAAATATTTTTTTAATTGCGTATATTATGATTATAAATTATCATTTTGATGATGACCTCATCTTAATCA
>JBOIGK010000287.1:0-3452 GCA_050742695.1 Advenella sp.
CTGCAATATTACGAAAAGACCCTTGCTGAGCGCGGCTATCGGGCCGATGAGGCCCAGCAGCAGGCCATTGCACGCCTGCAGGTTTTTGCCGACGAACTGGTTGCCTACCAGCAGGAGCTGAGCAAACCCTTTCGCCGGTTTTTCCGCAAGCCCGAGCCGCCGCGCGGTGTATACATGTGGGGCGGAGTCGGTCGTGGCAAAAGCTTTTTGATGGACTCCTTTTTCATGACGGTTCAGATCGAGCAGAAGACACGGATCCATTTTCATGAGTTCATGCGCAGCGTCCATCACCAGTTGCAGGCGCTGCGCGGCAAGAGCGATCCGCTGGACGAAGTGGCGCGCATCATCAGCGACAAGTACAAGTTGATCTGTTTTGATGAGTTCCACGTCTCGGATATTGCAGATGCAATGATTCTATACAAGTTGCTGCTCAATCTGTTTGACAATGGCACCAGCTTTGTCATGACTTCCAATTATGAGCCCTCTACACTGTATCCCGATGGCCTGCATCGCGACCGGATCCTGCCGGCCATTGCTCTGATCCAGAAACGCATGGACGTGGTCAATGTGGATACGGGTGTCGATTATCGTCAACGGACCCTGGAGCAGGTACGCATGTACCTGACGCCGCTCAATGAGGATACCCAGGCGCAGTTGCAGCAAGCGTTTGACAGCCTGGCCGAAACGGCGCCCCAGGACACGAATCTGCATATCGAGAACCGGGTGATCCGGGCCGTGGCGGTCGCCGGATCGGTGGTATGGTTCAGTTTTGCGGAACTTTGCGGCGGACCACGTTCACAGAATGACTATCTGGAACTGGCCAATCGCTATCAGACAATCATTCTTTCTGACGTGCCCCGCATGATGCCCCGGCACTCGTCCGAGGCTCGGCGTTTTACCTGGTTGATCGATGTCCTGTATGATCATCATGTCAAGCTGATCATGTCGGCCGAATGTCGTCCCGAGGAATTGTATACCGAAGGTGTGCTGGCCAATGAATTTCATCGGACCGTGTCCCGTATTACCGAAATGCAGTCCAAGGAGTATCTTGAGTCTGAAAGACGCTTGTCGGTGAAACTTTAATACTATTGCAGTTGGAATGAAAATATGAGTGTTGAACAAACTTCCCCTGCCAATGGCGCGAGCCGGAATGTGCGCGTATTGACGGGCATTACCACATCAGGAACACCGCACCTGGGCAATTATGCGGGGGCGATCCGGCCGGCCGTTGTCGCCAGCCGCCAGCCCAATGTCGATGCCTTCTTTTTTCTGGCCGACTATCATGCATTGATCAAATGTGATGACCCGCTACGGGTGGCCAGCTCGCGTCTTGAAATTGCCGCGACCTGGCTTGCAGCCGGGCTGGATCCTGACAAGGTCACCTTTTATCGCCAGTCGGATGTGCCGGAAATTCCGGAATTGAGCTGGATACTCACCTGCATTACGCCCAAGGGCCTGATGAATCGCGCTCATGCTTACAAGGCATCGGTTGATCAGAATGTGGCCCGAAGCGTTGAGCCCGATGACGGGGTGAATATGGGGTTGTTCTCTTATCCTGTATTGATGGCGGCCGATATTCTGATGTTCAATGCTAACCGTGTTCCGGTTGGCCGTGATCAGATCCAGCATCTGGAAATGGCGCGAGATATCGCGCAGCGCTTTAATCACCAGTACGGGGCAGGGCGGGATTATTTTGTGCTGCCCGATGTACAGATTGATGAAGATGTAGCGACGCTGCCCGGCCTGGATGGCCGTAAAATGTCCAAGAGCTACAACAATACCATTCCGCTTTTCGAGGGCGGCGCCAAGGCATTGTCAAACGCCATTGCGCGGATCGTGACCGACTCGCGCGCGCCCGGGCAAGCCAAGGATGCCGACGCTTCCCATCTGTTTATGATTTACAAGGCGTTTGCAACGCCTCAGGACACCGAAGACTTCCGACGTGAACTGGCTGACGGCATGGGCTGGGGCGATGCCAAGAAAAAACTGGCGGCTCATCTGGAAACGATTGTGGCGCCAATGCGCGAGCAGTATGCCACGCTGATGGACAACCCGGAGCAAATTGAAGACGTTTTGCAGGCGGGCGCTGCCAAGGCGCGCAAGCTGGCGGTCCCGTTCATGCAACAAATCCGCGAGGCAGTGGGCTTGCGTAATGGCACACGCGTAAAAAGCGCGGCGCCAGTGAAAAAGAAAAGCGACAAAACGGCCCGATTTATCAGTTTTCGTGACGAAGACGGCGCCTTCAGAAGTCGCCTGGTTTCGGCCGATGGCGACACGCTGCTGTTGTCTGGCGCCTATGCCGAGCCCAAACAGGCTGGACAGTTTGCCTCAAAACTGTTGTCACTGGATCTGCGCTCGCTTATCCACCGCAATCCCGACTACAGCGTTTCTGTCGTGCTGGACGAGCAGGCCCTGGGTTCGAGCCCGGCCATGCAATCGGATATGGAGCGCGAAGCGCTGATTGTGCGTCTGTTGCAGGCAGTCGAGTCGCTGGCGCCTGCCGGCGAGGCATAGTCGTTCGGCCGTAAGGCCTGGCAGCAGGGGCAAACGCATGGATGCATGGGGTTTGCCTACCATCCTGATTGCCGGGCGCCGCTTGCCGGATAAGGCTTATGGCAGTCGACATTACGTAATGGCAATATTGCCTACATTTTTCAAATAGAGTCAGCATATGGATACCCGGGTGGCCGATCAGAATTTGCTTATCATCAATGAAGCACAGTATGGCGTTGTCATTGATCTGGTTTATGCCAGCAGCAATAACATCGCCGGGCGCATTGTGTATCAGACCGCCCGGTGCGCATTGCACAAGGATGCCGCGCCATTATTGCTCAGGGCATCGCAACTGGCTCGTTCCGCCGGATATACCCTCAAGGTGTTCGACTGTTACCGGCCGCCTGCAGCGCAGCATATTTTCTGGTCGGCGCTGCCCGATGCCCAGTATGTTGCGGATCCGTCACAGGGATCACATCACTCGCGCGGCACTGCAGTGGACGTTACGCTGCTGGACGAACACGGCATTGAACTGGATATGGGTACGGGCTTTGACGCCATGGAAGATGCGTCGCACCACGATTATGCAGATTTGCCCGCATCGGTGCAGAAAAACCGGCTGCTTTTGCTGGGCATCATGCTGCATGCGGGATTTCGGGGCATCAAGTCTGAATGGTGGCATTATGAATTGCCAAACTCGAGCGCCTACCCGATCCTCGAAAGCACGCTCGTCACAGTATAGTGGGGTACCGTAAGGTACTGCTATCCTGATATAGGGATATATGACTATTTCCTATTCCTATTACATTTGCTAAGATTTGCCCTTCATGTGCAGGGTGTGTGCCAATACACTCTCCTGCATTCCAGTCATTCTCGCCAATGCCTGTCAACCGCAATGCCCGGGCGCAGCCTGCCTGGATAGCGGTAATCGGGCAGGGCGCCTGTCATCAGGACAATCT
>JBOIGK010000288.1:0-8159 GCA_050742695.1 Advenella sp.
ATATCGCGCTGCGCGCAGCGCTACGGCAAAAGGCTTGTTGAAAATCGGCATTGCGACATAAAGCAGGATAAATGCAGTGATGCAAGTGACCGTTGCCCCATAGCGCGATGGTGTCGATTCCCCGGGCAATGCCAACTGCTTGAATTACCTGCTCGCTGGGTGAAACGACCTGTTCAAATATAAAAAATGCCTGCGTATAAAAATGCCAGCATATAACGTTGAGGTGTAAAACCCGCGGCCTGCAAACAACGAAGCTGGCTGTAGTTGGCGCCGGCAGCACTGGACTGCGGGGTCTGTCGGCGACATTGGGTTCTTACTGTGGTTTAATGTTTCTTCTGCTGAAGCCGGATTATGCTTTAGTGAGAACAACACAGCAGTGCGTCAACGTTGAGACCGAGCAGCCCGGGTTCTGGATTACGGGGGCCAGGCGCTATGACCACTAAGGCCGTTATGGCAGCGACGACCGGTCTGTTTCCTGTCATGCTGTTATTTTATAATAATACTGTTTAAATATATAGTATTTTATTTTTGGTTACCCATGTCCGAGCAATCGCAACATCCATCTTACCTGACAACACCTGTGCTTTTTTTGATGGCCGTCGCTTGCGGCCTGTGCGCAGGTGGCAACTATTTCAACCAACCGCTGCTGCATTCCATTTCCGTCAGCCTGGGCATTACAGAGACCCGTGCGGCGCTCACTGTAACGGTCGCGCAGGTTAGCTATGCGCTGGGTCTGCTGTTCATTGTACCGCTGGGCGACAAGTTCGAGCGCCGGCAGCTTGCTGTCGGGCTGATGGTGCTGGCTGCGATCGGACAATTTATCAGTGGCCTGGCAATCAACAGCAGCATGTTGTTTGTCGGAGTCGGCATGGCAGGGCTGTTTTCGGTTGCCGCACAGGTTCTGGTGCCGATGGCTGCCATTCTGTCAGCGCCATCGCGTAGCGGCCGGGCAGTGGGCATGGTCATGAGCGGCCTGCTTACCGGTATTTTGCTCGCCCGAAGTGTTGCCGGCTTGCTGTCCGGTATTGGCGGATGGTCAACCGTGTATCTGGTGTCCGGCGTCATCATGCTTGGCATTGCAGTGGTCCTCTGGCTCAAACTGCCATCGTCCCGAAACCCGCAAACCCACAGCTATCTGTCCATTCTCGTGTCGTTGTTTACTTTGCTGCGTGAGCAGCCGCGCCTGCGCACCCGCGCGCTCATGGGCGGGCTGGGTTTCGCATCGGTCAGTGCACTGTTTTCGACCATGGCCCTGCTCTTGGCCGGACCTGCACACGGTTTGAGTGATGTGGCCATTGGCCTGGTGGGCCTGGCCGGCGTCATGGGCGCCTTGATGGCGTCTTTGGGAGGCCGCCTGGCCGATCGCGGCCTGGGTGATACCGTGACTGCTGTCAGCGTTGTGCTATTGCTGCTCAGTTGGGGCTTGCTATGGCTGGGACACGATAACCTGTGGTGGTTTATTGCGGGCATGCTGGTGATCGACCTGGCCCTGCAGGGTGTGCACATCAATAATCAAACCACCATATTTGCCTTGCTGCCACATGCACGGTCGCGCTTGAATGCGGTATATATGACCAGCTATTTCATTGGCGGCGCCTCTGGATCGACATTGGGTACAGTCGCCTGGACTTACGGCGGATGGGCCGGCACCTGCCTGCTGGGAGGCTTGTTGGCGATCATGACCGGTCTGGCCACCTGGGCAGACCGCAAGGTCAAGTCAGCTATCGGGCGTGCCGACCATACACCCGCAACAGCAACAACAGAACAATAGAAGTCAATTTTTTATTTATTTTTGATCAAGGGAGACACAAATGAAAATTTTTTATTCAGCCGCTTCGCCTTTCGTGCGCAAGACGATGATCGTTGCAGACGAACTTGGGGTCGTGGACCGAATTGAACGCCTGCCGGCCGCAGCCAGTCCTGTGAATCGCGATCGTAATATTATTCCGTTCAACCCGCTGGGCCAGGTGCCAACGTTTATCACGGACGATGAGCAGGTACTGTTTGATAGCAAAGTCATTTGTGAATACCTGAACACGACTTTCAAGGGCAAGCTGTTTGGCGATGATAACAACCGCTTCAAGTTGCTGACAGATCATGCAGTGGCAGACGGCGCCATTGCCGCTTCATTGTTGGTCCGCTATGAACTGTTGGCGCGCCCCGAAGCGTTGCGCTGGGATCAATGGTTGGAGGGCCAGACCGATAAAATCACGACTGCATTGCAATACTTCGAAGACAAGGCGCAGGAACTTTACGATCGAATAGATATTGTTACTATCACGCTGGCATGTGCTTTCGATTACCTGGATTTTCGGTTGCCGGACTATAACTGGCAGAAACGTTTCCCGGGTCTGAAAGCCTGGTATGACAAATTTTCCGTACGTGAGAGCATTGCCAAAACCAAGCCGCAGTAAAATGGGTGCTGATTCGCGGCAGCCGCCTTACTCATGATTGTTGCCGCAAATCGATGTCGCGAATCGATACCACATATGAGGTTACCAGACCGGTTAAGGAAACAGGGGGCGATGCATATCACAGATCGAAGGGCTTTTCTTCAGTTGATGGCGGCAGCGGGCGCTGGCATGTTCACCCCCGCAGTGCTGCGTGCGCAGCAAGGGATGGAGCAGTTTTATGATCTGCCTGCGTTTGGCAACGTCAGCTTCATGCACATCACAGACCTGCAGGCTCAATTCAAACCTTTGTATTATCGCGAGCCTGCCGGGCAGGCGGCGATTGATCCGGCAGATGCAACACCGCCCAATATGACCGGTGATGCGCTGTTGCAATACTATAACCTGATGATCGGCTCGGCCCAGGCCTATGCTTTCAGCAGCGCAGACTATGCAGCCTCGGCAGCCGACTACGGAATGTTGGGCGGAGTGGCGCACCTCGTATCATTGATTGGCATCGTCAAGCGCTCCCGCAAGCAGGCTTGGCTGCTGGATGGCGGCAATGGCACACTGGAATCGTTGGCCCCCTGGGCGATAGCTGATGGAGGGATCGCAATTCGTCATGCCCTGGGCATAGACCTGGGTTTGCCGGACCGGGCGCATATTCAGGCAGCCGCAGCTTCAGAGGATGCAGGCCTGACGCAGCCATCAGATTCCAATTTATCGGCACCCGCACAGGGGCGAGCTGCGCACTATCCATACATTGCACACAATGTGTTCGATCCGGTTAACGATAAGCCGCTATGTGCGCCCTATATCCTGCAGAAACGAAACGGCATCACGGTTGCCATTATTGGACAGGCCGCCCATAACGAACTGTTTGCCAGGGATAACTGCGGCGAAAACACCATGCCAGACTCCAAGGGCGGCGTAAAAGATCGATGGGTTATACGTGTGGACGAACACGATTTACAGCGCATTGTTGATCAAGTGCGGGACAAAGGTGCGCAAGCCGTGCTCTTGCTTTCCCGGGCCGGTATAGATGCAGATTTGCAACTGGCAACCCGTGTTACCGGTATTGATGTGATACTGGGCGGGCGTTCGGTGACTCCATTGCCTGAACCCATTCTTGTTTCCAACAACAAGGGTAAAACCGCCGTCACTAACGCTGGCGCGCAGGGACGGTTTCTGGCCGTACTGGATCTGGATATCGGCAAAGGCGGCCTGGTGGATTTTCGCTATAGCCTGTTGCCCGTGGTGGCCAGCTTTGTACAGGCTGACAGCCGCATGGCAAAAAAAGTCGATGATGCCTATGCGACAGCCAAGACCAGCTTGTCAGAAAAAATAGCCATGACCGAAGGGTTGCTTTACCGCCGGGGCACTTTTAACGGCACTTGGGATGAACTCTTGTTGCAAGCCATGTTACAGCGAAGCGGGGCGCAGATAGCGCTGTATCCCGGATACCGCTGGGGGCCGAGCTTGCTAGCTGGCGCTGCGATTACTCGCGAAGATATGATCAACCAGTTGGCATTGGGCGAAACACAAATGTGTTCGGGAACGGTGCCCGGCAGGCATATCCATGCCGTACTGGAAGCCGCCGCTCAGGCGCTTTTCGACCCTGACGCGTACAAGCGTTCAGAACAGGATATGGTGCGAACCGGTGGCTTGCATTACCGGATCGATCCAGACCAGGAGCCGGGCAAGCGTATTACAAACGTCATGGTTGGCAGTCAGCCGCTGCTGGCCGATGAAAAATATAAAGTGGCGACCTGGGGATTGAACGTGCCATTTGAATTTGACCAGACAGCGCCAACAAAGGTCAGCAGTGCGGACGGTAAAACGAAAATAAGCAACGGCATTGAAAGTAAAGATACAACGCAGGCCAACGCGACAACCATTGAATCAGAATATATACCGGCCAGAACAATACTGACCATGCTGGATGTGCTGGAAAATTATTTGAAGCAGCACAAGATGATACCGGATATGAAAACCTATGAGCCAGAAATTGTCAGGGAGAAACGGCGGGGTTAGTGTTTACTTTTGGGGTGAAAATTTATTAGATACGCTTTAATCTTCAGGCTTGTTATGCGATTCCTGCAATGCCTTGTTCTTTGCCCTGGTATCCCAAACAACCAGTCCAAAGATAAGGTTGCAAATGAGCCATATCATAATAATCATGGTCAGGCCTAGGCCTTCGGCGTCTTCGGTGCCGCGAGGCAGGGCGCTGGACTGCGAGCCGCGATCGAGCACGCCCATACTGACCATAACCCAGCAAATCATGGCCAGGTTAAAGGCGATAAAAAGCCATTTGACGACTTTTCCTGTCAGGGTTCGTTGTGGTTCTTCTAATTGAAAACCGCAAGAAACGCATTTGGTGGCCGCGTCTTCAAGTTCGGTAGTGCACTTCGGGCATGTTTTCATCGGACTGCTCCTGTCTCTATTTGTTGCACATGCAACAGTCCAGGCTACTGTCGCTTTTATCTGCAGTCTGGCGCCGGCTTTGGCATCACACTTTGCCCAGTAATTTACCGTATGCCGATCCCTGTCCCATATGCAGCAATATAGCAGTGATCAGCATTGCCTGCGAATAAATTTCTTTGCCGTGACATCAGTGCCTGACTCGTGTGCCTCTGGAGCCGGCGTTGTGAAATCATAAAGCGAGCACGATCCAAAGCATTGCCTGCTGCTTTTACATTTGCAAGTATGTGCGTCGGTTCGTGTATCAGGAGTCGGTTTATTACGTACTAGATCCGGATCAGTCGTTTACCCAGGTTCTCACCCCGATATAGCTCAGCAATTGCACCGGGCGCTGTGTGCAGACCATCAGTAATGTGTTCACGGTAAGTCAATTTCTTTGCCCTGACCAATTGCTCAAGCTGCTCAACGTAAGAAGCATAGGTGTCCTTGTTGTCGAAAAGGATGAAACCCTGCATTCGGGCCCGACGGGTTAGCAGAATACGGTTTACGCGAGGGCCCATGGGCGGTGGATCCCAGCTTGGGATTGAGGCTGTTCCGCACACAATCACACGGGCACCGATAGCCAGATGCTGCATGACTGCGTCTGAAATGGTTCCCGCCGTGTTATCAAAATAGACATCTACACCCTCTGGGCATGCATTTTTGATGGCCTGATCAATATCGTCAGTTTTATAGTTGATGACATGATCGTAGCCAAACGCTTCATAACACGCTTTGGCTTTTTCAGATGAACTGGTCAAACCGACTGTACGACAGCCGATGGTTTTGGCAAGTTGCCCCACGCAAGAGCCCACGCCGCCGGCAGCGGTGGACACCACGACGGTGTCACCTGGTTTGGGGGAGCCCAGTTTGTCCAGTGCAGTGGCAGCCGTGATGCCGTTCAATCCCAATACCCCCAGATACAGGGATGGGGGAAGATCACTGGCGGTTATTTTCTGGACAATCGCCTCGGGTTTGACCGTGGCGTAGGTTTGCCAGCCGAACCAGCCCATCAGGCGCTCGCCCTTGCTGACTGTCGATACGGTGGATTCAACGACCGTTCCCACACAAAGCGAACGCATTACGTCACCGACATTCACACTTGCGTAGTTGTTGGCATCGGCCAGCCAGCCACGCATTGCCGGATCAACCGACAACCATTCATTGCGCACCCGTATTTGGCCGGCGCCAAGTTCAGGTACCGGCTGCTTTACCAGTCGGAAATTGTCCGAGGCAGGAATGCCGGTTGGTTTGGATATTACCCGGATGACTTCGTTTTCAAGCGTATTCATATATTCCTCTACATTTGTACAATCATCTGTCAGTTTATAAAAACTCAGGTTGAGCTATACCCAGTACCAATTCTTACCTATCTGCCTCAATGGCTGGCGCTGCAACGCTGCAGCCCGGAAAATGGCGACGCGCTTCAGTTTATGGCGCAAGCCCGCCGGTTGGGCAGGGTTCAACGCGTTTAAGTATGTATTGCAGATGCTATTGGCCTGTGCTGTGCTGTCATATTCTACCTATGGAAGGGATAGGTAGCTTCATGCGAAGGGAACCAGGCCTAATCTTTCGGGTACGAAATGCTATCCTTCATAAAAAAAGTCTCGGGGTGCTATCTGTTTTTTTCAATCCAAGTGCCATGAAGTGGTGGCTAAGCGTTGCTCTCGGTTTGTTTCGATGACCGGGCCAGGCACATCGATGATTCGAGCGTCAAGGCCTATAAGCAAGTGCTGCGTCTTCGCGCAAGTGGGTTACGGCCATGTCAACGAACGTACGTACCTTGGCCGCCGCCTGCCGGTTTTCACGGTGAATTACGTGGATAGGCAAGGGTGCTGGCTCATAATCGTGCAGTACGATTTCCAGTTTTCCGCAAGCAAGGTAGGGCGCTATCTGATATGACAGCAGCCGCGTGATCCCGAACCCGGTCAGGGCTGCCTCGATCGCTGCATCATTTGTAGTGAGGGTCAGTCGCGGTGTCATGCGAATGGCACTGGTCTTGTCCTGATGAACGAACCGCCATTCCGGAACAGGTGAAATACCATTGGTTGTAATAATGGTATGAGCGTGCAATTGATCTGGCGTACCCGGTACACCATGGGCAGCCAGATATTCAGGGGAGGCGCACACCACGGTACGCACCTGGCCCACTCGGATGGCTTTCATGCTGGAATCGGGAAGATGACCAATGCGCAGGCCTGCGTCCAAGCCTTCTTCGATCAGATTGACAACCCGGTCTACAAACAGCGAGGTCACATTTACTGCAGGGTAGCGGCGCAAATAGCGCACGATAATTGGCGTTACAAACATTCGACCAAACAGGGCGGGCGCGGTAATCGCCAGGCGCCCGCGCGGTTCGGTAGTGATGCCGGATACTGCCTCGTCTGCTTCGTCGGCTTCGGCAATCACCCGTCGCGCGTCTTCAAGATAACGGATACCCGCTTCGGTTGCCCTGACGATACGGGTCGTGCGAGTAAGCAAACGCACGCCCAAATAGGTTTCCAATTCGGAAATGGCGCGAGTGACAGCTGGCGCCGACATTCCCAGGCTGCGGGCAGCAGCAGAAAAGCTTTCGGCTTGCGCTACCGCCACAAAGATTGACATGGCTCGTAGACGATCCATATATTATTCCGATATATGCAAGAGTGAAATGTATTGTACGACTATTCTTCTATATAAAGAAATACTGCATAGTGATGGTGTCCGCAGCAACCTTGCGGCACCCGATCAAGATAAAACCGCCGGAGCGAGCATCATGTCACGCGCATTCTCAACCATCACTTTTACACCCGCTGTCCGTGCAGCGCAGGCGCAATACGGCAGTCGCGAAAGAAATAGCCTGTTCGAAGAAGATCCGCAAGAGCGGAGTGCAATTGCGGAGCAGGAACGGGCGTTTATTCCCGATATTGATACCTTCTTTATGTCGAGTGTTGGCACGAACGGCTGGCCTTACGTACAGCACAGGGGAGGGCCCAAAGGGTTTTTGAAAATCCTGGACGATCATACTTTGGGATTTGCCGACTATGCCGGCAACCGACAGTATATTTCGGCCGGCAATCTGATGAACGATGACCGTGTCATGCTTATTGTCATGGATTTTGCTCATCGCCGGCGTCTAAAAATATGGGGCCGCGCGCGAATCATTCACGATGGTGATGAGCCAGAATTGCTTGCCCATCTGCACATGCCAGCCTATCGCGCCCGGGTTGAGCGCGGATATATCATTACCGTACAGGCGCTGGATTTTAACTGTCCGCAACATATTACGGCGCGCTTCACTGAAGATGAATTTGCCTCCCTGACCAAGAC
>JBOIGK010000289.1:0-6110 GCA_050742695.1 Advenella sp.
ACAAAGGCTTGTTCATTGATGCCCGGCAGATGAAAAAATCGCTGGAGCCGTTTGAAAAAATTCGCAAGGCGGTCGGCGACAAAATGGACATTATGGTGGAGTTTCATTCCTTGTGGAATTTGCCCGCCGCCAAGGAAATCGCGCGTGCCATAGAACCATATGCGCCACGCTGGTATGAGGATCCCATTCGCATGAATTCACCGCAGGCATTGGCCGAATATGCAAGGTCTACGCCAATCTGGGTGTGCGCGAGCGAAACGTTGGGCTCCCGTTATCCATACAAGGATATGCTGGAGCGCGATGCCGTGCATGTAGTGATGGTCGACCTATGCTGGAGTGGTGGATTGACTGAGGGCCGCAAAATAGCCGCGCTTGCCGAGACCTGGCATAGGCCATTTGCGCCGCACGATTGCATCGGGCCGGTGGGTTTTGCGGCCGCTGTGCATTGTTCGTTCAGCCAGCCCAACACGTTGATTCAGGAGTCGGTGCGCGCCTTTTACAAGGGTTGGTACAACGAGTTGGTGACCGCAGTGCCGCGTATTGAAAACGGCTATGTTTTTCCGATGGAGGGGCCTGGCCTGGGCGTGGAGCTACGCGACGAAGTATTCGAGCGGGAAGATTTGACGATTCGCGTCAGCACCCCGGAATCACTATAAGACTAGAGAAAAAGAAACCATGTCTGAATTATTCAATTTAAATGGAAAGACGGCGCTTGTCACCGGCTCTTCGCGCGGGCTGGGCTTTGCCTTTGTCCAGGCGCTGGCAGAACATGGGGCGGATGTCATCCTCAATGGCACCCACGTAGATCGTCTTGAGCAGGCGGCACAGCTGATCACCGACCGGGGCTTTCGCGCCGACACACTGGCCTTCGATGTGGCTGATGAACATGCGGTGGTCGCCGCCTTTGAGTCACTGGATCGCCAGAACAGGCAAGTAGACATACTCATCAACAATGCAGGCATTCAGCTGCGGAAGCCGTTGACCGAGCTGGCGGTGGCCGAATGGCATCGTGTGCTCGATACCAATCTGACCAGTGCCTTTCTTGTGGGGCGTGAAGCGGCAAAACGCATGATTGCCCATGGCAGGGGCGGCAAAATCATCAATATCGGTTCACTGACCAGCGAGTGCGCCCGTGCGACAGTAGCGCCCTACACTGTTTCCAAGGGTGGCATCAAAATGCTGACGCGCGCGATGACGGCAGAATGGGCCGCGCACAAGATTCAGATCAATGCCATTGGTCCTGGATATATGGCAACTGATATGAACGAAGCGCTATTGAACAATCCGCAATTCGATGGCTGGGTGAAGAGCCGAACGCCGGCCGGCCGTTGGGGTTTGCCGGAAGAACTGGCTGGTGCTGCGATCTTTCTGGCCTCACGGGCTTCCGACTACGTGAACGGTCAGATCATTTATGTGGACGGCGGCATGCTGGCCGTCCTGTAAGGGTTTTGATACCTCAGTCCAATGAAAGTATCAACTTGATTTGGTGAGCTCAAAGGCGGGCCAGGTCACAGGAAGGCAACTACCGTTTGGCGTGTCGCATCCCGAACACGAAGGAGACAATAATGAAATGGACAAATGCAATAAAACTGATGATTCTCGCTGTGGCCGGCATGGCAGGCGGGCAGGCGCAGGCCGACTATCCAGATCATCCGGTGGAGCTGATTGTGCCGTCGTCACCGGGAGGCGGTACAGATTTGATGGCAAGAGTTATCGCCGAGGTGTCAGCCAAATATATGAAACAGCCGTTTGTCGTCAGCAACAAACCTGGTGCCGGCGGTGGTATCGGCATGGGAGAGGTCCGGCGCGCAAAGCCGGATGGGTACAAGGTTGCCGTGCTGATTTCAGAGTTGGCGATCCTGCCTCATTTGAAGATGATCCCTTTTACAGAGCAGGATTTTGTGCCGATTGCGCGCCTTAACGGGGATCCGGGCACGATCGTTGTGAAGTCGGACGCACCGTGGAAAAATGTTCAGGACCTGATCGAAGCGGCCAAGCAGAATCCCGGTGGTGTGTCCCTGGGCAATGCCGGGGTTGGAACAATCTGGCATCTGGCGGCCGCCGCTATCGAACGCGACCAGCACGTTACCTTCAATAATATCTCTTTCCAGGGGGCCGCCCCCAGCGTGACGGCATTGCTTGGTGGGCATGTTCAGGCCATTGTCGTCAGTCCGGTGGAGGTCAATTCCTATATACGATCGGGCCAACTGAAAATGCTGGGAGTCATGACAGACGCGCGCCTTGCCGGAGAATACGCGAAAGTGCCGACATTGAAGGAAGGCGGGATCAACGTGACTGTAGGCACATGGCGCGGTTTGGGGGTGCCTAAGAATACGCCTGAAAATGTTGTGGCGCAATTGCGGGAAGTTAGCAGGAAAATAGTCGAAGATCCTAAATTCAAAGAAGGCATGGCTCACGCCAATCTGGCCGTGTCATATCAGGAAGGTCCCGCGTTCGCCAAATTCATGGCACAGCAGTCTGGCTATTTCAAGGGTCTTATTGCAACTGTGGACATGAAAAAATAGCCGGCGCGCTTTATGCCGATATTGATATATCTGCAAGCGCACTGAGGCGGGCGCGTTCGAGAATACGCCCGTGCTGCCGTTGGTTCAGGATTTTTCCTCGAACCGGGTCACAAGCGATGCCAGACTGTCACCGTCGGCAATGGCTCCTACGTCCTTGAGAGCCTGCTCCAGCCAGTCGTAGACAAGATTGCCGTTGGAGATGTCCTCCCTGCGTTTGTGTTCGACCTGGATTTTTTTTCGTGCGCCTGCCAACACTATATCAATGTCTTGTCGCGGCACAACCAGCACGCCGTCCTGGTCCGCGCAGACCAGGTCGCCAGCGTTGACGGTGACGCCACCAACTGAAACGGGATGACCGATGCGACCAGCAAGACTCTTGGTCGGCCCATTGGGATTGCTGGTGCAGGCAAACACCGGAAAATTGCCTTCGCGCAGGTCACTGCGGTCACGTATGGCGCCATCCACGACCAGGCCGGCCAGGCCTGCGGCCACTGCATGCTTGCACATGAGCTCGCCCATGAGGGCGGAGCGAGTGTCCGCCTGGCCGTCTACCACCAGTACATCGCCGGGGCGGGCCAGCACCAGCGCCGCGTGAATCATCAGGTTGTCGCCCGGGCGAACCTCTACCGTGAAAGCCGGGCCACACAATTGCATATGCGAAGCAAGTGGCTGAATACGACCATCCAGTGCGCCGCGCCGACCGGCCGCATCAGCCATGATGGCGGCTGCAAAGGTTTTGGCTGCGTTGATTTGTTCTGCGGTGGGGCGGTCAAAATTGCTATTGATCATCGTCATTTGTATTCTCCTGCAGGTCCGCAATCAGAAAGCGTCCGAGACGCGAGGGTACACGCACTGGTAGGCTTCGGCATAGTTGATTTTCTGACCACTGTTGCGTGATGCCTGCGCCCCACGCTGTAGGCCGACGCGTGTGTAATACTCCCAAAGATGCTCCTGGGCGTCCATGGTCTTGAACGCTTCATATTTTTTTTGCCATACAGATGAAATATCCAGGAACAGCTCGGGCTTCCATTCGCATTGTTCGGGCTGATGAGGCTCGAACAGAAATACGGGGGGGGCGCCAATGACAGGGACCCCCGGATTGTGCCCGTGCGCTTGCGCAATAACGCGCGCTTCCAGGGCCAGATGATTGGCAAAGGGGTGGTCAAAGTTATACGGATCACGAAAGGAGTGGGTCAGCACAAATTCAGGTCGCAGGGACCGATAGCGGTCAGCGATGCTAAACAGTACATCATCGCTGACCCGCAGCGGATAGTCGCCACAATCCAGAAACTCGATCGTTGCCCCCAGAATGGCTGCGGCTTTTTCTGCTTCTACGCGACGCGCCTGCTTGACGGCGTCAAGCGTGATATTCGGGCTCTTCCAGATTTTTGCCGACTCCCCGCGTTCTCCGAATGACAGGCACAAAATGTGGACGCTCCAGCCTCTGCTGGCGTAAAGGGCGACGGCACCACCGGCGCGCCACACAAAATCGGCGGCATGGGCACTGATGACCAGTGCAGTTTTCTGTTGCATGTTCGATTCCCGTAAAAAAACGTAATGAGCTGAATAATAAACTGACGGTATCAATCGACTTTGATATTCGCGCTTTTGACCAGTTCGGTCATGGACGCCGCATCCTTTTTCAGGAAGGCATCAAACGCTGCGGGCGTACCGCCGGCGGGTGTGGCGCCCAGCTTGGCCAGATTCTGAATGATTTCCTCTTTTTTCAGCGCATTGTTCAGTGCGCCATTGAGCTTGTGTATGGCCGCCTCGGGCGTGCCGGCCGGTGCAACTAATCCCCACCATACGGTAGCATCCACATCCCGTACTCCTGCCTGTTCGGCGGTGGTCAGCTCAGGCAGCAGCACGGTGGGTTTGCTGTTGAGCACAGCAAGGGGGCGCAGCGAACCGGATTTGATGTGGGAGATTACTTCCAGCGGGTTAATCGCCATGAATGACAGACGTCCGCCAAGCAGATCGGTAATGGCTGGAGAGCCGCCTTTATAGGGAACATGTAATGCCTTGAATCCGCCTTTGCGCAGCAGCAATTCACTTGCCATATGACCTGAGCTGCCTGTACCGGCGGTGCCGAAAGTGAGTTCGCCACTGTGCTGTTTTCCATATTCCACCAGATCGCCCAGCGTATTAAAAGGGGAGTCTTTGGTAACGACAACAACCAGCGGCGCGTCGCCGATTTTGCCGATGGGCGCGAATGCGGTTGCGGGATCAAAGTCCAGATTGGAATACAGGGCTTTGTTGGTGGTCAGGGTATTGGAAGCCATGTACAGGGTGTAGCCATCCGGCTTGGCTCTGGCTGCGTAGCTCATGCCGATATTAGTCCCGCCGCCGGGGCGGTTGTCGACAATGATTGGTTGTTTAAGGTCTTCGGCCATGGCTTTGGTCACGATGCGGGTGACAATGTCTACGCCGCCACCGGGAGAATAGGGCACCACAACGGTAATGGGTTTTTCCGGGTACTCGGCAGCCTGGACGCCTGATGTAGCAGTAACACAGACCGCAGTGGTGATGGCAAGTGAAATGCGCTTGCCCAGATTCGGGATAGTCATGTGAGATCTCCTGGTTTTTTATTTCGATGGTGCCGCAAATCGTCAGAACGACGGTCGGGGAACACTTGTCTCAATTGCATTTTCCGTCAACAGACTTATATGGTCTAATACTATTTAAATCTTCTATTTATATGTTTTTCGAATAACATGGATTTCAGGCAACTTAATTATTTTGTGGCAGTGGCCCAGACGCTCAGCTTTAGCAAGGCTGCGCAGCGTCTACATATCAGCCAGCCCCCGCTGAGCCAGCAGATCAAGTTGCTGGAACAAGATCTGAATGTTCAGTTGTTTGATCGCACGCGCCGGTCAGTTGCACTGACCCATGCAGGCCGTTTGTTCTATCGGGAGGCTTTGGCCATCCTGGAGCGCTATGCCGGTGCAAAAGAGTTATGCGCCTGGACGCTGGATGGCAAGGTTGGAAAATTGCGGTTGGCATTTACGGCATCAGTGCCGCTATTTGAAGACTTTCCCAAGTTGATCCAGGGGTTCACGCGTCTTTACCCAGGAATTGAAATTGATCTTCAGCATATGTCTACGGGTGAGCAGATCATCGCGCTGAACGACAATGAGATTGATATTGGTTTTTTGCGACCAGCGCTCAATTTCCAGCCCCCGCGCAGTATCCAGACCATGGCGCTGTGGCATGACGAGCTTATGCTGGTTACGGCAGGGCAAGAGGGTCAAATGGTTGCAGTCGATCCCGTGCATATCGACAGCCTGGCAGATGAGGACTTTATTTTATTTCCCAGTGCGCTCGGATGCGGGCTGTTCGAGCATATTTCCAGCATGGCTACGGCGGCAGGGTTCGTTCCGAGAATCGTGCAACAGGTCCGGGAAAACAGTACGACGTTGGCGCTGGTGGCGGCTGGATTGGGTATATCCATTGTGCCAAGCATCTACAATAAAAGCAGTCCGCCGGGGGTGGCTTTCAGAAAAATTGCCGGCGCCCAGGTCAATTCGCGGATTGTAATGGCAACAATGGCCAACAGGAATATAGCCTCGCTGCAGTTGTTCCGGG
>JBOIGK010000290.1:0-6350 GCA_050742695.1 Advenella sp.
ATTGGACTACCAAAAACATCCAGCACCTGCATGTGATCGTTCACCGTTAATCCACAATAAGTGGCAATAATCGCACTGGTAGAAGGATAAGCATAGAATGGCGCGGTTTTGATCTGCGTCAATTTTCCGAAGCCTTGAACAATTCCGATACGTCCAAATTGATGGTCCACCCCGTTGGAAATATCAGCGTTATATTCATTTACCGTTTGTTCCAGCGCCAGAGGATCAATTCCGATTAACTCAGCAAGCTCAGCGATGGTGGCGGCTTTTAGAAGACGCCCTTCATTTAAGCGCTGGACGAAATCGAACATCGGTGCCTGTGGCACCGCCTGGTCCATGATGGACTGGTCAAGGATTTGAAATCCGATGCTGTCAGGTTGTTGCAAACATGCGTCGCCCAACAGTTTGTACGAAATGGATTCATCAGCAAATCGCTTGCCAAGTTTATTGACCGCTATCGCACCTTTGTAAATACCGAGCATCGCCGTATGCTGAGTGGGGTGGGCATCCGGATGATTTCCGAAAGTACCTTTGATATAGCCCATGTCCCTCAAACCCGCGCCAAGATGCCATGCCATCAGTAACCCTTCCCCCTGACTGCCTGCGCCACCCACGCGCTTTGCAGTCGCCTGGCCAGGCGCAAATTCGGCTAACATTGCTTCATTTCGGGAAAAACCACCCGTGCTCAGAATCACGCCCGCGTTAACACAGACCTCCACCGTTTCATCATCGTGCTCCAATAGAACGCTGGCAACATGACCGTCCAATTTGTCGCGCCGCAAGCGCTTTACCCTTGCGCTGGTTAGTAGTTCAATATTGGGATTTGATGAAATTTCTTCGCTTAGCAAACGCACCACTTCACGCGGATTCGCAGGGTGCAATCGTGGTACCGATTGGCCGGCACCAGCTATGATGGGGCCAAATTCCACCCCCCGCATAACGAGCCAGTGATAGGCATCTAACTGGTTGTGTGCGTAGACAGCTACCAGTGACGGATCATTTCGATTGCCACCGACGGTAAGGAAATCGTTGGTTAATCGTTGCGCGGAATCTTCTATATTCGCTTGTTGCTGGGCACTTGTTCCCGCAAATGCGAAGGAACCGCCGCTCAAGATCGAGCTGCCGCCAACCTGGCTTTCTCTTTCCAGTATCAATACGGTCGCTCCGCTGGCAGCAGCCTCAATCGCGGCACAGTGTCCGGCCAGGCCAGCGCCCACAACAACAACATCAACATTCCTGTACTTTTTGTAAGCCATATCGATCCGCCTCTATCTGTCTGTTTACCCTGTATGCACTGTGGGATATACGTTCCCGTAGTATCTTCTAATTTCTTCGATCTGATCAGCTCCGGGGGGAGCGTACGCCAAACGTTTACTAACGAAATTTCCGTCCATTAGCTGGTTCATACGAACACTCATTTCACCCATTTTTATCAGCGATGTAATACCATTTAACACCGGGACCCCACCCGCGACTTGATGCACGCCAGCATCTGCAAGCAACGCCATCGCAACCCCTCCAGCGGGAATCACGACCTCTGCACCCTGCTCAACAGTTAACAAAGCGGTATCAGTAAATTTTTCGATGATCGATTGACGGGATGTCGAATCGCTGAAACCTTCCTTGAGATCGAGAATACGGTCCATTTTCATGCGCCCGACACTATTTAATCTACCTCTGAGTCCAGCCCGATCAACGTTTTCAACAATTCGCGAGGTGAATTTTTCGTTCAATGTGACCAATGAAAAGCTTGCGCCCATTATGCAGGCCAGATGCAGCGCACTTTCACATAACCCAAGCACGGGTATTGACGCGATTTCCCGACACTCGCGCAGTCCGGGATCGGCTATATTGCCGATAAGAAATGCATCGAAATTTTGTTCCATCGCAATCTGCACATTTTCCATGACTTCGCCAGACTCAAGATATTCGAGATAGCGAAATTGGTCGGCAACACCACCAATCTTAGTAATTCCATGCACTTCAATTTCTGTATCATGGTCTTTAACCTTATCGATAATACTCCGCAGTACTTGGTGGTATTTACCCCATGCGCTGGTACGCGACATACTTTGATACCAAAGCTTCATAGAATTCTCCTTTGCATGCGCGTCAAATCGCCATGCGCTCATTGATGAGTCCTCCAGACTGGTCAAACAATGTTGGCGGCAATGTAGGTGAGTGTAGAGCCGTGTACGGCATCGGCGGTTAAAAATTAGCGAAAGCCTTTTTTGGTTTTTGTGAATTTTTCGACTAAATATGCCAGAAAGAATGGGCAGATCAGTAAGTTTTATTTTCTTGTAAGGCGTGCAAATTGCAGAATATGCCGAATATTTTCGCTGCCTTATTAATCAATTCACCTACGTTCCAGCCCAGCCTGCCGGACTACTTGCTGCCACCGCTTCAAATCTCTTTGAATTTGAGCTGCATACGCTTGTGGCGTGGTGCCCTCCGGGGCAAGTCCACGCTGCTCGAAAAACTTGACAATCTCTGGAGATTTCAGGATCTGCGCGACATTTTTCTGAAGCAAATCAATAACAGCCTTGGGCGTTCCCGCAGGAGCCATCAGGCCATACCATGAGTTCACTTCGAAACCTGGATAGACTTCCGCAATAGCAGGAAGTTCGGGCACCATTGCGGAGCGCTGCAACGTTGTCACGGCAAGGCCCCGCAATTTACCGGATTCCAGGTAGGTATTGACGCCCGCAGCATTCAGAAAGGCGATATCAATCTCCTTGCCCATGAGTCCGGTAATAACCGGCGCAGCACCTTTGTACGGAACGTGCAATAATTCAATATTTGCTTTGTGGGCGAGGATTTCGCCTGCCAGATGCGTTGTACTGCCCGCACCCACCGATCCATACGAAAGTTTACCCGGATGAGAACGAGCATACGACACCAACTCAGCCAGACTGTGGATGGGCAGATCAGGTCGCACTACCAATACGTTGGGTGCCGATACGATCTGAGTGATCGGCACCAGGTCTTTAACCGAGTCATAAGGCATTTTTCTTTGCACTGCAGGGCTGATGGTGATCGGACCGACATGGGAGAACAGCAAGGTATACCCATCAGGTTTGGCGCGCGCCACATAGCTGCTACCGATAGTGCCGTTCGCCCCGGCCCGATTCTCAAGAATGGCTGGCTGCCGGAGTCGGGACGACAACTGCTCCAGAACAGGCCTGGCAACAGTATCAGCCGGACCACCTGCGGTCCATGGATTCACCACTGTAATGGGGCGTTCCGGATAACCGGCAGCATCAGCCCAATTTGTCAGCAAGGCGAAGCAAATAGCGAATACCACCGCGTTGTTGCGCCTGGAAAAGCGAATATTGGAAAATATCGAAAGTTGATTCATGATTTACCACTACCCCTTAATGAACTATTCGTACTATTGATACGTTACCTAATCCGGTCGTTTTTCACTCGGCTACATGGCCGCCGGTCACGAAGATGGAATCCGTGCCCCCAGGTCACTCAATCCATAGAACGCCAGCACTTGCTCGAAGCGGCCGCGATCCGGCGCCTGATGGAAATACCCGTGATTGGACGGCCGCATGCCGCTCAATTGCTTCAGATCAACCAGCAGTTCTGCCATTTTGAATGAAGCGGCGATCCCATCAATAACGGTGGCCCCCGCGATCTGTGTTACACCGGCCTTGGACAGCAGCAGATTCATCGGCATTTCGCCCGGAACGATGACATCGGCTCCCGTCTCGCGAACCAGCTTTTCACCCTGTTTGACAATCTTTTCCACGACCTCTTGCATGCGCTGTTCATCCATATGTGCGGCCAGCACATCGCTGAAGCTGACTCCAGCGTGTTCTATGCCGGCAAAGCGTTCAGTCAAACCCCATTGACGAAGCTGTTCCGGCCAGAAATCCAGACGCTCCTTGATAAAAAAAAGCATGCCCGCGCGACGACCATACAAACCGGCAAGGTTGAACGCAGCCTCGCCGTAGCCGACAACGGGGATATCGACAATGCTACGTATTTCCCGGGCCATCGGTCCCGCAATACTTGCCAGCACCATGGCATCGAATCCTTGATTTTCTGCTTCTCGGGCGGCAGCAATCCACTGCAGTCCGTGCATCCAGTAAAGCACACCGTAAGCCAGATCCGAACCGGGGTAATCATTGGTGTATGTTCCTGGTATTTGACCGTGCAGGACCACGTTGGTGTCCGAACGTACCACCTCATTGATACGTTTTTTGAGTCCTTCTTCATAGGCAGGTAAATCCTGCAAGACCGTAAAGCTCTGATGCCAGATACGCATAATCATTTCCTGTCGGGTTGATGTTCTTTTTCAAATTGAAGCGCCCATTCGCGCAAGACATGACGTTGCAGCTTTGCGCCATGGGCCGCCGTCTGATACGGCAGCTCTTCCACGATATATATGACGCGTGGCACCTTGAAATTGGCGATATGCGCTCGGCACCACTCGCCTATCTCGGCGGAATTTGTATGGCTACCGGGCCGCAGTTTGACAAAGGCAATCGGAACTTCCCCAAGTCTTGCGTCGGAGCGGGACGTCACTGCGGCGTCTTCTATTGATTGATGCGATTTGAGCGCACCTTCAATCTCTTGCGGGGCAACATTAAAACCCCCTACTTTCAGCATATCCTTTAAGCGCCCCGTATAAAAGACAAAACCGTCGCTGCTGCGTATACCTCGATCCCCCGTATGGAACCATCCATCCGTAAACGCGGCAGAGCACGATGCTGGGTCATTCAAATAACCGCAAGTCACAGTCGGACCCCGGACCATGATTTCCCCCTCTTTATCCAGGGCCATATTTTCTCCGGTCTGAGGATCTACAATGCGAATATCGACATTTGGTGCCGTTCGGCCCCCGGCCTTGACTGCGACTTCGAAAGGATCGTCCAAATGGTTGCGTAAAATCATCGGATTGGTCTCGGTCATACCATACGGATGGATAAAGCGATACAGCCCGAGCCCCGGTCCCATATCGCGCGCCAGTTTTTCATCTACGCCAGCGGTAAAGGCCACTGTCCCCCGCCGCGCCTGCTGGACCTTCTTTGCGTGGCGGACATTCGCTTGTATCAACTCACGAATATGTACGTCCACACCATGGATAACGCTGCACTGCTCTGCATGCATCAACTCGCAAGCCTGATCTGGCCGGAAGGTATCCAGAAAGACCAGGCACGCTCCTGCGCCGAATGTGGAGAGCACTTTATTTGCGCCACCGGAAATGCCAAAAAAAGGATAAAGCGTCAACACCTTTTCACCGGGGCGCAATTCAAGCAACGATCCTGCTTCGACGGAATGGGGCAGTATATTGGCCGATGTCAGCGGCACACCCTTGGGAAAGGAGGTCGTGCCAGAGGTATAAAACAAAATAGCAGCCTGGTGTTCGTCATCAGCACGTGGTGGTTTTCCCTGGCTTGCAGTGTACGCAGAGCCCCATTCCAGCATTTCCCGCACATCCAGCGCACCGGGCATAGACATGCCATGCACCCCGATTATTTTGCGCAGCGACCCCAACTCGCTATACCCTCGCGCCAACGGTTTACCCGCAGCGTCCGCAATCAGTGCCGAATAATCGTTTCCCAGATATTCTCCCATTCCGACGATAGCAACGGCAGACGAGTGCTTCATCACATACCGCAATTCCCGACTCTTAAATCTGGGATTAATGGGTAAAAAGGTTGCACCAAGCCGCGTAATCGCAAATAGAAACAGAATCCATTCGGGAAAGCTAGAAATCATGACGCCAACACGATCGCCTGCCTGAATGCCCTCGCGCATCAACGCCCATTGCAACGCCCGGACGTCTGTTGCAAGTGCTTTATAATGCCAGCGCCTTGGTGTATCGCCCGCCATCTGGTCACTGGCGACGATTGCCTCGTAGTGTGCGTACCGGTCGCCTATCTCGTCGATAAATCGCCCAAGACTCCATCCGCGTGTATCCAGTGCGCCGCCGTTCAAGTGATTCATTGACATGCATACACCTCCTTACCCAGGCAGGCGCGCGCAATCTGGTTTTTTTGAATTTCGCTGGTTCCTTCCCCAATACGAAATGCGCGTGCATCACGATAGAGCATTTCCAGGGGGACGTCAGTGGTGTACCCCATCCCTCCCAATAGTTGCAATGCCTGGTCCACGACCCGGCCCGCCATCTCGGTGGCCGATAGTTTTGCCATCGAAACAGACTTTCTGGCTTCGTTGCTCAAGTCCATGTCTCTAGCCGCTGCGTAAACAAGCGCACGCGATTGCTCCAGATCCAGTGCCATGTCGGCGACTTTCCATTGCAGACCCTGGAAGCTGCCCAGCGGCTTGCCGAATTGCTTTCGGATGCGCAGATGGTTGACCGCATAATCATAAGC